>DIKC01000107.1 GCA_002421565.1 Desulfobulbaceae bacterium UBA5628
CCACCAGTCCGCGCCCCGCCGCCGGCGCTATTTTCCGTTCCCTGCTCATCCCCGCGTTCCTCGCCTGATTACCCCCTGACCGCAATCCTTTCCCCAGGGCCACTCTACACCATTGCCGCGCCATTGACCAGAAGCGAACAGGCCGAAAATTTTGACGCCTTGGCCCCCATATGTTATCTTTTCCGGCCGTCTTGTCAGACCATGCCGTCATGCTTATGGTGAACCCTTATCCGATTATCCGCAAGCGCTTACCAGGCACCCCCTGATCGCTTGCAATCACCCTATCCAAAGGAAAAATCATGTCCGAAAATGCGTCGCAAGCCGAAGAACTGGCAAAAATAATCAAGGAACTTGAGGATAAATGCCAGGAACTGCCGAACAACGTCCCGGTTCATCATCACCTGGCCCTGGTCTACCACAAGGCGGGCCGAGTCCAGGAAGCGATCCGGGAACTGGAAAAGTGCATCGAACTGGACAGCCACGCAGTGGAGGCCTACGTCAACCTGGGAGCGTTCTACTTTGAACAGGGCGATCTGGAAAAGGCCCTTTCCGCCAACCAGAACGCGGTCAAAATCCTGCCGGAACAGGCCGGCTCCCATGCCAATATCGGCCTGATCCATCAACAGCTGGGCGATACCGCCAAGGCGGTGGCCGCCTACCAGGAGGCGATTCGCCACGATCCCAAACTGGTCAACGCCTGGGTCAACATGGCCACCAGCCATATCATGGCCGGCGAGTTCGATCTGGCGGAAAAAGCGGCCCGGGAGGCGCTCAAGCTCAATCCCGACTTCGGAATGGCCCACAACAACCTGGCGGTGGCCCTGTTCTATCAGCAGCAATACCAGCCGGCCCAGGAAGAGGCGAGCAAGGCGATCGCCCTCGGTTATCAGGTCGATCCCCGCTTCCTGGCCGCCATTGCCAAGGAACTGGCCTGACCCGCAGTCCATGAAAAAACAAGACCTCAACACCCCGCCGTGGTGCCCCTTCTGCGGCCAGGATGTGGGCCGCCCCCAGCCCCCGACGCAACGCAAGCTGGGGGAGTTCAACGTCGGCGCCTGCCAGTGCGGGGCGATTTACACCTGCGACGCCACCGGCCACAACATCGGGGCGGCCATGGTCGAGGCCCTGGTCTATGCCTGCAACGACGACTGGGACCTGGCCTGGGCCCTGAACGCGGACGAGGACTACCTCACCGGCCGGATTGAGGGCTACGATGAAATCACCCACCAGGTGCTGGAGCAAAAGCATCTGGACGGCCGCTATGTCCGGGGGGTGCTTTATTTTGTCCGCCTGCATCAAGCAATCGACGAGATCGCCCGCCAGGTCAAGGCCAAAAAGGGGACGGCCGAAGCCGCCGGGGCAACCGCGCCCCCGGACGATCTTCCTCCCCTGGAGCCGGAGCGCGACCCCAAACGGCAGCGGCGCAAGGCGAGCAAACAGGAAGTGCGGCAACTGGCCGAGGCGGAAGCGATCGATCAACTGGTCGATCTGGCCTTCGATGACCGCAAGACCCTCTGGTATCTCCAGCGCCTGCTCTATACCCCCGACGAGGCCATGCGCTGGCGGATCGCCCATGTCATCGGCCTGGCCTGCGCCCGCCTTGCCACCCGCCAGCCCGGGGCGGTGAGCGATCTGCTCCACCGGCTCTTCGAGGCCGGGGTCGATTCGGCCGCCACCCACTGGGGCTTGGTGGAAACCATCGGCGAGATCATTGCCGGCCGGCCCGACCTTTACGGCCCCTTCACCCGCCACTTGCTCCGTCACCTGGGCGATCCCGCCACCATGCACCAGACCATCTGGGCCTTGGGCACGATAGCCGGCAAACGGCCGGAGGTGATCCGCGCCCTCCCCTTTTATCAGCTTTTTACCCTCCTGGAAGCGCCGGCGGCCTTGACCCGCGCCCTGGCCGTCCGCCTGCTGGGCAACATCCAGGCCAAGGAAGCAAGGCCGCAACTGGCATTACTCCAGAACGATCAGGCCCTGGTCTCCTTTTACGAGCATGGCCGGGCCGTCACCACCACCGTTGCCGCCTTGGCCGATCGGGCCTTGGCCGCTATGTCATCATGAATTGAGGAAAAGAACATGAATGAATCACAGGAAGGCAAGGCCCCCGAGGAAGAGAAAAGCGCCGCCCAACTCGATTACGAGGAAGGGGTGAAGTTTCTGGAAAAAAATGAAATCAGCCAGGCGGCGATCGCCTTTCATAACGCCCTGCTCGGCTTTGAGCAGGAAGGCAACGACAAGGGAATCGCCAATGCCTCGGACAAGCTGGCCGAGCTCTGCCTGGTCAAGGAGGATTTCGACAAGGCCCTGATTCATGTCAACCGGGCCTTGGATATCTGCCGCCAGGGGGGCGACAATCTCAGCCTGACCTACCTCAAAAAGAAGCTGGTCAAGGCCCTTTGGGGAATGGGGCAGCACCAGGAGGCCCTGGCTGCCTGCTTCGACCTGCTGGACGCCTACCACGACTACAACAATCCGGACGGGGTGGTCAAAACCCTGGAGCAGATCGCGGCCATCTATCTGGAGATCGGGGAACCGGCCAAGGCGGCGGACAGCTACCGCACCGCCGCTTCGATCCATAAAAATTTCGGGCACAGCCGCCAGGCCCAGGCATTTCTGGACAAGGCCGCCGCCCTCGAAGGTTAATCCTCGGCCTTATTACGGCGGACAAAGGCCTGCACCATGATGATGCTGAGCTCATAAAGGATGATCAACGGCCCGGCCATCAACAACTGGCTGACCACATCCGGGGGAGTGAGGATGGCGGCAAGAACGAAAATCAGCAGCACCGCGTAGCGCCGCTGCCGCTTGAGAAATTCGGCGTCCACCACCCCCAGCATGGCCAGCATCACCATCAAGACCGGCAGCTCAAAGACCACCCCGAAGGCGATGAACAGGCGCAGGGCAAGGGAAAAATACTCGCTGGCCCCGGGCATCGCCACCAGGGCCTCATGGCCGTAACCAACCAGAAATTTGAAGGCCAGGGGAAAAACCAGGTAGTAACCGAAGGAAGCGCCGCCCAGAAAACAGACGGCAAAGAGGCCGGTGAAGGGAATGATCACCTGCTGTTCATGGCGATAAAGGCCGGGGGCGACAAAGCGCCAGACCTGCCAGAAAATGACCGGGCTGGCCAGGAGCACCGCGGCGCTGAAGGCGACCTTCAGATAAAAAAAAACCCTTCCTGGTACGAGGTGAAAATCAGGCTGCCTTCCGGCGGAAGCACCGCAAAGAGGGGGGCGAGGAACCACTGGCCGATCGCCTCGCTGAAATAATAGCAAACGGCAAACCAGGCCCCCACCGCGATCAGCGAATTGACCAGGCATTGGCGCAGTTCGGCGAGATGTTCGGTCAGGGCCTGTTTCTGAAATTGATCCACGCTTTTTCTCCGATCGGGATTCTCTCAAGGCAGTAGCAATCCTCGCCAACTCAACCGCCGGTGATACTACCGGAACCGCCATCACCGGTCAAGTTTTTCGCAACCGCTAAAAACAGCCGGGAATTTTCTCCTTTCAAGCAAGAACCTGCCCCTCAACTCCAAGTAAAGCCCTCATCCCGATTGACCCGGATGGGGGGCATCTACTCTTTTTTGCTTCCTAATCACCGCTTTGCCAAACTGGCAAAAAAATATGCCGAATTGGCAAAGCAAAATATGAAGACTCGGAATATCTGGCTAATTTTACGCAAAACGGCAACTGGCTTGGGTTTTGCATATGACCGGATGAGTTTGCTCCACGTCAGGCGCCGGGGACGGGATACCGTTGGCGCCGTTTTTTGACCAGAACCGAGGGAAGCGGAACCTCATCACCAACTCAAACCAGAAGGGAGAAAAAGATGAACAAACTGAAATTTTTGCTGTTAATTGTTATGTTAGCCTTGGGAACCGGCCTGTACGGCTGCTCCGGTGATGATGGCAGCGACGGCGCTCCTGGCGCCGATGGCGCGGATGGCGCCGATG
>DIKC01000106.1 GCA_002421565.1 Desulfobulbaceae bacterium UBA5628
TCCGGGGTGGTGCAGAATGTCTGGCCCCATGTACTCAAGGCGGAGCGGGACGCGGGCTCCACCAAGTACCGCAAGCTCTTTTTTAAGGTTTCCAATGACGCCGACGAGACCTTGCTGTCCGCCCAGCTTTTCCTCGATGGCCCCACCGCCGCCGGGGATTATGTGACGATGTTCGCCGCCACCCAGCGCAACACCCGGGCGGATATCACCGGTGCGGAGCGGAAATACGGAGCCGCCCTGTTGCAGGCGGACGCGGGGGCCGGCTCCTCTACCCTGGTCCTTGAGGTTGAGCATGCCGACCTCACCGGCATGTTTCTCGATGGTGACACGGTCCGCGTCACCAACAAGGCCACACCCACTTCCGGCACCGGCACCGAGGAGCTGGTCACGATTTCCGGTAACCCGGTGGTTGCCGGTCTGCAGGTCACCATCACCCTGGCCGCCCCCCTGGCCAACGCCTATTCCACGGCTTCCGGCTCGCGGGCCGCGAGCGTCTACAATGTCGGCGATGTGCTGTGCACTTTTGACAACTGGGTGGAAACCACCGCCGCCGGCACCTACGATGAAACAGTCTATCCGCCTATCCTCGACAACATCGGCACCGTCGAGCAGACCTGGACTCTGACCTTCAGCGATGCCACCAATTTCACCGTGGCCGGGGATACGGTCGGCAGCGTGGGGGCCGGAAATATCAGCACCAACTTTACCCCAAACAATCCGGATTGGTCCAAGCCCTACTTCACCCTTGATGCGGCCGGTTTCGGCGGCACCTGGGCGAATGGCAACACCATTGTTTTTCAAACCCACCCCGCCGCCGTGCCGGTCTGGGAAAAAAGGGTCGTCCCCGCCGGCACCGCCACCATGGCCAACAACAAAGTGACCGCCGTCTTCATGGGAGAGAGCGCTTAACATGGCCCAGTCGCTCACCATAAATTTCGGCAAAGCCAGCCCGGTATATGAGGATGATTTTGTCATGCTGGAGCAGGAGGAGTGGGGCCGCAATCAGGGCTACCTCACCAAGGGGCACACATACGCCTGGTTGAGCAACCGTCTTTTTCACAGCGAGCTGGCCCTGATCAACTGCGGCAGCCTGGACGGCAGTTTTGCCAAATACCTGTTTGTCTACCCCTCGCGGGCGGATCTGCAATTCACTTCCGGCGTTTCCTGGGGAGAATTACAGGAGCCCCAGGTGGAGGAACTGGAATACCAGGAAACGGTGCAGTGCGACCTGCAGGACACCATCAAGCTCAAATATCCTGCCCGGCAGATCAAACGCTACGAATGGCTGGGCAACGCCTACAGCGCCACCGGTGAGGTGGTACCCCGCCCGGCAGTCTCTATCTCCGGCGGCGAAATATCCCTGGCCCAGAGGGTATACGGCTCTCTCCAGGTGCAATACCTGGTCCACCGGTTGCGCTGCCGGTATCAGGCCTCCCCCCGCCCGGAGGCGGTGGAGAACAAGCTGCAGGCGTTTGCCTATGCCGTCTGGCCCGGATCATCCACCCATATCGAGATCGAGCCGCCGGACGGCGCGGAGCAAGGTCTGTGCAACAGCAGCGTGGGCAGCGGGTCAATCAGCGGCCTCCCTGATGTGCCATCCTCGGTCCCCCCGGACAACGACCATGTCTATATCGATTACTGCACCATGAAGGCCCGGACATGAACCCGGCCCTGGTGATCAACATAACAGAGGGCCAACTCCCCGGGCATGGCTCGTTTGTCCGGCTGGAGCAGATCCTCCCTCCCGAAATGAGCGAATATGCCAGCCTGGCCGATCTGCACCGGATGTGGCTGGAGGCGGCCACCGGCAAGTCGGCCCACCTGCTGCGCTCCTCCACCTGCCCGGTGGAGTTTGACGGCGAGCATATCTCCATCCACCTGGGGTTTTATGCCTGGCCCTCGGATCCGGATATGTCCTTCGGTCTGCTCGCGGCCCTGGGCGAGATCGGCGCCGGCCGGAAGATCGAGAAGCCCCGCGAATACTCCGCCTTCCTGGCCGGCCAGGATCAACTGGCCCTGGACTACTACATGCAGGATGTGGAGGTGGCCTGGGAAACCCCCGTCTACGGCGAAGACGGCGGCCAGCTTGCCATCCCCTCTTTCCGGGTAACCGCCGGCGTCTCCCTGGTTTTTCCGCACAGGGTCACTGGCTCGATCCGGATCAAAGGGACAGCGGTTGGGTTCCATCATGTGATCAAAACCACCATCTCCAAAAGCGTGGCGGAGGAGGAGCTGGCCGCCGGGGAAAACCCCTACCCCACCCTCGATAAAGATACCCATGTCCTCAAGCTGGCCCCGGTCACCAGGCTCAACGCCCCGGCGATCAGCAGCCTGGAAAACACCATCACCGCCGCCTGGCTGGATGGCGAAGAGACCAGGACCGCCCAGCTCGACCTCAAGCTGCCCAAGTGCGCCGAGGCTGTGCTGTCCATGTGCCCGGATATGTACCAGACCACCGTGCTGCTGTGCAGCGAATCATCCACCCTGCAAGTTTATTATAACGCCTGCACCGGCAAAGTGATTACCGCCGTGAGCGGCCTTGATCCGCAGCGGTTCTGCACCGACATCACCGGCCTGGACAGCTACATGGCGCCATGGGGGGTGATCTGAGATGAGCATCTCCACCATGGTCATCACCTTCGCCGCCGAACCCCTGCCGGATGATCCCTACTGGCTGACAATCAACCCCGACACCCTCGACGACCGGGCCACCATGGCCGATGTCGCCGAGATTGTGGACGAGCTGTACAAGATCGACCCTTGCCATCCGTCCGCCCTCACCATCGCCAGGGAGACCGGCGCCAATCCCCCCCCGGTGGAGCCGACCCCGGAGGATCTGCTGGCCGCCTTCGGCAACAAGATCGACCTGGCCGAATGCCTGATCAAGGCGAGCGGCGATTACACCACCACCGTCACCGTGGTGCGCAGCCACCCGGACCTGCCATACAAGGCGGTGCTGGATGTGGGCAAAGTGACCAGGACCGTGAAAGTAGAAGAGGAAAAGGTCCTGACCATCAGCGTCAAGAACGGCTCCTCAATCCTGCTCCCCTTTCCGGTGATCGCCGACCTGCGGGCCTCCTGGCTGGGCACGGTTTTCGGGAGCCGCGGCGCCGTCACCCCGCCCACTCTCAAGGCCCGCCACAACACCATCTACTGGCAGGCCACGGTCACCGGCACCCTCCGGGTATCATACCGCACCACATACGATGTGCTGACCATCGAGGTTCCCGGCCTGCTCGCCTTCCCCGCCGACAAGGTGGNNCGCCCCCCAGGACAGTCGGCTCCTGATTTTTTACCATTACCAATCCTACGGAGAGACCATTAACCCTCCGGCCAGGGATGAAAACTTTTCGGACAACCTGGCCGACATCTGCGGCTGGCGGTCGTCCTCGGTAGCCTGGGGCGAGGACGATCAACCTCTCCCCGAGCCGCC
>DIKC01000128.1 GCA_002421565.1 Desulfobulbaceae bacterium UBA5628
GCCAAGCCCAAGAGCGGTGGTTACGGACGCTAAGTCTGACCGGTTCAGCCTCTCTGCCCCGATTGGTGGGCAGAAAGGCTTTTTTTCAATGATCAGCAATGACCTCGGGGGAGGCTATGAGCAAGATATTGATCGCGGTTGACGACACCGTCAGCACTAGGGAGATCTTCAGCAAGGCCATGCATCTTTGTAAGTGCATGGCCCCGGATGAAATCATTCTGCTTTACGTGGAGCGGGTCAGCGGCCCGTCCATCCTCTCGGAAATGGGTACCGACGCCGAGATGGCCACTTTGAAGGAAGTGCTGGAAGGCACCGCCTTTAAGCAGGCCCTGGATGCCAAGGCCAGGAAAACCCTGGATTATTATCGACAGGCCTTGGAGGCCAGTCCGCCGGTACCCAAGGTGCGAACCATGATCAAGGCCGGCAAGGTGGCGGAGCAGATCGTGGACACCGCCAAGGAAGAAGACGTGACTCTGATCATGATCGGTTCCAAGGGCCAGCGGGTGTCGAGTCTGTTGATGAGCAGCGTCAGCCGGGAGGTGGCCAACAGCGCCGACCGGCCGGTATTGATTGTCAAGTGATGGCCGGTTCGTGCGGCCCTTGCCCGGGTCGCACGGAATTTAATAGTCACCTGAATATTGCTGCCAGAAGGGCCGGCTGGTTCGGTTCTTCTGGTATTTTTTTTTGAGGTTGCGAGAGTGCCATGAAGTGCGCCCTGATTGTCCCGGCCTGGGTGCCGGAAGAGATTTTTTCCAGCAAGACCGCCGGCAGCCAGATCAACTACTGGCAGCCCCTGGGAACTCTTTATGTTGCTGCCGCTATTCGGGCGGCCGGTCATGAGGTGCGCTTTTTTAACGGCGCCTTTCTCCGGCAAGAGGAGATTCTCGCCGCGGTCGGCGAGTTTCAGCCTGATTTTATCGGCCTTTATTCCACCACCTTTGGCTGGAACAAGGCCCGACAAGCGGCGGCCGATTTAAGGAAGCTGCTGCCCGCCGCCTTCATGGTGGCGGGCGGGCCTTATCCGGTGGCCCTGCAGGAGCAATGCCTGGTCGATTGTCCGGAACTGGACGGGGTGGTCACCGGTGAAGGCGAATATACGGTGGTGGAGCTGCTGTCCCGCCTGACCGGGGCGGCAGCCGGACACCCCGCGCCTGGTGAAGGTGCCGACCTGGCCGGGGTGCTGGGGCTAGTTTACCGGCAAGGGATGGAAATCATCAAAAATCCTCCTCGCCCCCTGATCGAAGATCTGGACGCCCTACCGTTTCCGGCCCGTGATCTCCTGGGCGAGGCCGACCGCTACATTCCCCCACCCGCCACCTACAAGCGGCGGCCGGTGGCGGTGATCATGACTGCCCGGGGCTGCAATCGCCGCTGTATCTATTGCTTCCAGATCGATAAGTACCGCTCCCTGGGGGTGCGTTTCCGCGGCGTCGAGAACGTGATGGCGGAAATTGAAGAGTGCCTAGCCCAGGGCTACAAGGAGATCAAGTTCATCGACGACACCCTGGCCGCCGATTACGAGCGGGCAATGACCATGGCCCGGGAGATCAAACGGCGGGGGCTTGATTTCACCTGGTTTGCCTCGGCCTGCGTCAATCAGGTGGATAAACCCTTGCTCCAAGCCTTCAAGGAGGCGGGTTGCTGGGCCATTCTTTTCGGGGCGGAAAGCGGGGTACAGAAGGATTTGAACACCATCCGCAAGGGGATCACCCCGGCCCAGATCAAAAAGGCGGTGGCTGCCGCTAAGGAAGTGGGGATCACGGTTTACACCCCCTTTCTTTTCGGGATTCCCGGCCAGACCTTTGCCGACGGCCTCAAAAGCATCGAGTTCGCCTGTGAACTTGATCCCGATATCGCCAATTTCCATGCCGTAACCCCCTTTCCCGGCACCGAACTCTACGACAACATCGACAAGTACGGCACCATGTCCGAGGATCTCAACGATTACTCCTACCAGGGGGCGGCCTTCATCCCTTACAGCATGACCAGAGAGGAGATCACCCAACTGCGGCAGATCGCCTTCCGCCGCTTCTACACCCGCCCCAGTTTCCTCCTCCGCCGATTGTTGGCCCTCCGCACCGCCCATGATTTCAAGGCCGCCCTGGCCGGAGTACGCAGCCTTTTCTGGCTGCTCTGGCAGAAAAATCTCTTTCGGCGCGGCCCGTCTTAAAGCCGGCAATAGGTGTTGAGCAGGGCGGGGTACTGGCGGGGATTAAAGAGGATGTTGGTCATCATGTAGCACTCGTGGGTGCAGTGGCAGGTGTTGGCGCTGATTCGCTCGATGATTGTCCGGGCTCGGGGGCTATGCCGCACCGCTTCCAGGTCGCAGTCGAAATCCCGGATATTGCCCAGCCGCATCGCCTCCCCGAATGATTCGCAGGGATAGAGGTCGCCGTTTTCCGCCAGTACCAGGTTGAGGCGGCCAGCATAGCAGGAGAGCAACCGTTTTTGCGTTAAAGCGGTGCGGAGAATCAGGCGGCGCTGGAGGATATCCTGGGCCGCCTTGAGTCGGCCGCCCCGGAAGCGATAAACCGCGGCCAGCCGCTGTTTGAGATTCTCTTCCATCCGTCCGATTACTTCCCGGTACAATTCCAAATCCACCGCCGCCAGCCGTTCATCCCAGGTCTGGCCCCGGATCAGGGAGATGGTGTGGGTCCGCACCATGGGTAGTTGGTTGATCCAGCCGGTAAAGGCGGGCAGGGCGGTCTGGTTGTCGGCGCAGAAAACCGAGTTGATCCCCAGTTCAAAATTATCGTAACGGGCCAGCAACTCGCCCAGGGCCTCGCAGGTCTGGATGGTTTTATCGAAACCGCCGGCCCGGCCCCGGATCTGATCGTGGAGAGCGGCCGGACCGTCGAGGGAGAGCTTGACCACGATGGTGCTGCGGGGGCATTCCCGGATGATTTCCTCGGTGGTGCGGACAATGTTTTCGGTGTCCAGGCCGTTGCTGGGCAGGAGGATGATCGCCGGCCGGTTGCGCTGGTAGAAGGCAGCGGTAATTGCCGCCATATCCCGGCGGAGAAAAATCTCCCCCCCGGAAAAGGCAAGCCAGAGCAGGGTGCCCAGGGAGTCGGCCACTTTGGTCAGCTCTGCCAGGCTCAGTTCCGAGGCCGCTGCCTGACGGCGGTTCTGGTCGGCCAGGTAAAAACAATAGGGGCAGGAGGCATTGCAGCGGCGGGTCAAAAAACAGGTGAGCTGGATCGGTCGCCGCTTCCAGAGGATGGCGTCAAGATGGCGGAAAGGCGAGTAGCGCCTCATGGCTTTTGCCGTCCCAGGTAGGTTTTCAGGCCGGCCA
>DIKC01000161.1 GCA_002421565.1 Desulfobulbaceae bacterium UBA5628
CTGAATGCCGTTGCCGTGATGGGCGTCGAAATCGAAGATCATGATCCGGCGGCGGCCGTATCGTTGCTGCCAGTAACGGGCCGCCACCGCGATGTTGTTGAGAAAACAAAAACCCAGGGGCATGGCCCGTTCGGCATGATGGCCCGGCGGCCGCACCGGGCAGAAGGCGAAATCTCCTTGCCCTGCTTCCAGAAGATCGATGGCGACCGGCCCGGCTCCGGCGGCCAGCAGGGCCGCCTGGTAGGTTTCCGGACCCATCTGGTTGTCCGGATGGCCGAGATGGCCGCGGCCGGCCAGGGACGCCTCCTCGAAGCGGAGGAGATAATTTTCGCTGTGGATCGCGGTCAGCCAGGTCCGTTCCGCCGGCCGGGAGGGATAAATTGCCAGCCGCTTGGCAAGGGGGCCGGCGGCCAGCCGCCCGCGGATGGCCAGCAAACGGGCCGGGCTTTCCGGGTGGTCGCCGCCGCCGGTATCATGGCGGAGGAAACCGGGATCATCGACCACGATCAGGGGCCGGGCCTGGGGGCGGTCTGAGGTGGTCATGGGATTGGCATCAAGTTTGCGTAAACAGCTTCTCTTGCAAGATGCGATCAACACGAACGAAGCTGGGCAAGTATTGTTTCAAGATAGCAGGATCAAGTTTTGCCAGTATTTCAAAGGATCGCTTTCCCTTTGAGTATGCGTTTGAGCAATTGCGGGAAGCGTGGGCCAACTTATCATATACATCATGTCGATTACGATCCTCCATCTTGACTAATGCAGGTAGCGCGTTCTCCTGTAACATTGGGCCATAATGTTCCTGTAGCGTCGCCCGATCCGTCACGATCCAGGTTTCCATGCAGGTAGTCATGAAAAGGACTTGATCGTCCACCGCACCGGCGGGTCTATCCCAGTTGTCTCGGTTTTTTAGATGATCCCAAGTTTTTTCAATATCTGCTATCGGATCTTCGCTGTCTATCAACATTGCGATGTAGTCACCAGCTTGCCGCCCAGAATGGGCGGTCTTGAAATCATCGAAAACCGACCCTCGTCCACCGCAGGCGCTTAAGCGGGGCATTCTGCCAGAAAGACCTGCCTTTTCGAGCAATTTCCGAAAACCCTCACGGCAGCGAATTTTATCCTCTTTGGATTCTCCGCCTTCGATGTAAAGGTGTGCGTTCACCAACGTGTTCCTCCTATTTCTCCTTTTGTCCAAAGCTGTCCCAGTCGATATTTTTTCAGCCACCCGTCGAGATCGGCCGAGTTTAATCGTTCCATGGTCGTTTGTCCGTGCTGCTTGGAACATACAACCACCGATTCAGGGGTCTCCGTCATCGCATCCACCAAAATGTCCGAGTGAGTCGTGACAATGAGTTGTGTCCGTTTCGAAGCAGCCTTCAGCATATCCGCTACCTTTGGGAGAATGTCCGGATGCAGCCCCAGTTCCGGCTCCTCGATACAGATTAGGGACGGTGGATCAGGATCGCAGAGAATCGCCAGGAGGCACAGATATCGCAATGTGCCATCGGAAAGACGCGTGGCGGGAATGACAAAGTCTCCCTCCGTAAAAAACACCTGCACGGAGCCCCCCTCCACCAAAATGTCGAAGTCGTGGATGTCGTCATAGAGATCCTTCAGTCCATTAAGAATCGCTTTCTTGGCCGCCGGGAAGCGCGTCTTTAATCGATTAAGGAATAGGCCAAGGTTCGAAAAATCTTCTTCAAGTATATCGTTCCGAATATCAGACTTTTGGGGTTCACGGAATACCGCATTTCGCCCGAACGCCCATTCTCGGAAGATACGTACCCGTTCGTAGTTATGGGCCAACCAAGCCAGTTCCGGATAAGTCTCGGGGTCGCGTCGTAGCGCCAGTATTGAACGGTCGGCGTCGATTGTTTCTCTCGCCAGGCCACGCTGTCCATGGGTAAGTGTGTTTACCACCGGTTGTCCATGTTGGTATCTGTAATAAAAATAAACATCTTCTTTGTTGGGTGTCTCCTTGTGTTCCTTCTCCACCCTCTCGTCCTCGAGAGCAAACGCTTGCGCCACTGACCGGAACGACAGCATGTGGCGCAGAGGCATCGAACCATTGGGGTAGTTCACTACCAAATCGACCGATGCCGCGTTTTTAGGCGCGCCTTTCCAAATCCATTCCGTCACGCCGCCGCCCTTCCTCGTTACATCGCGTATTTCCTTTGGAGCAGAGCGCATCAGGCTGATGGCTTCAATGAGATTCGATTTGCCGCAGCCATTGGGACCGATGAATAGATTCAGCGCTTTGAGCTCGATGCCCATATTGTCGGGACCGAAGGATAAAAAATTCTTTGGGGTTAGATAGCGAATCAGAACAGGATTGGTTGGTTCGAGCATAGTTCATATCTCCTCGGCTTCAGTCTCGTCGAGTGTCTCGGCGGCGAGTTTTGCTACGGTGTAAACGAGCGGATAGGGTCATAGCACCGTCGGCCTTTTTCTACCACTTTAGACACCACAGGTGCACTATAGCTTAGTGTGGCGGCGACATCCAGCCCTTTGATTCAGCTATCCTTATCTAATCAAGACAATACTTGCCATAGGATAATCGCCACTGTTTGCTTGCAAAAAAATGTTGAAAGGGGCAGAATCGGCCGGGCAAGAGCGTGGAACTTTCGATGAAAACGTGAGTATGGGGAGATGGAGAGGGAATACGGCACCGATCCCGGCCTTTTGGCCATGAAGGAGTTGCTGGATCAGCGAGAGGCGGAGCGGCTTTCGTCCCTGGCCTGCCTCAGCCGGGCCGGGGTGCGGCGGCGGCCGGAGGAGGTCGGCGGCCATCGCCAGGCCTTTGCCGTGGACAGCGACCGGATTCTCCATTCCCGGGCCTATGCCCGCTACATCGATAAAACCCAGGTCTTTTACCTGGTGAAGAACGACCACATCACCCACCGGGTGCTGCATGTCCAGTTGGTTTCCAAGATTGCCCGCACCATCGGCCGTTTTCTCGGGCTTAACGAAGACTTGATCGAGGCGGTGGCCCTGGGCCACGATCTCGGCCATCCCCCCTTTGGTCACGACGGCGAACGGCTGCTGGATCAGCTTTGCCGGGCTCACGGCCTGCCTTCCTTTCAACACAATCTCCAGAGCGTGGTCTTTCTCGAACGGCTGGAACGGCAGGGCAGGGGACTGAATCTCACCCTCCAGGTTCTGGACGGGATCATGGGCCATGACGGCGAGATTCACAACCGTAAACTCAAGCCCGAACGGGACAAGAGCTTTGCCGATTTCGACCGGGAACTGGCGGCCAAGGCGGCGGACCCGAAGCTGGAATTGGTGCCCATGACCCTGGAGGGCTGCGTGGTGCGCCTTTCAGACACCATTGCCTACATCGGCCGGGACATTGAGGATGCCATCGAACTGAAGCTGATCGGGCGGGAGGAGATTCCCGCCGAGTGCGGCGAGATATTGGGCCGCAGCAACGGCAAGATCGTCTATCGGCTGGTGGCCGATCTGATCAAGGGCGGCGCTGAAAACGACGAAATCGCCTTTTCCCCGCCGGTGTCCGAGGCCCTGCGCCAGCTGAAAAAATTCAATTACGAGCGGATTTATCTCAATCCCGCGATCAAGCAGGGGCTGGAGCTGATCGAGGCCTGTTACCGCCGCCTCTTTGCCCAGTATCTGGACGATCTCGCCCGTGACCGGCCAAGTTCGCCCTTCTTTGCCGAATTCCTCGCCTCCCAGTCTCCGGACTATCGGGAAACCACCCCGCCGGCCGCCATTGCCCGCGATTTTATCGCCGGCATGACCGACGACTATTTCCTCCGCCAGGCCGCGTCATGCGGCTGCCGACTCCCGGCCATCCGATGAAGGAGCGAATCTTCCGGTTCCCCGGCGGCGAGCAGTTCCGGATCGTGATCATCGCCACCTGCATCGGCCTCCTGGCCGGGGTTGCCAACATCGTTTTCCGCAGCGCGGTGGATACCGTCCATCAGATGCTCTTCGTCCAGGGTCATGCCTGGCTGGGAATCGCCGAAGGGGGCTGGCGGCGCTGGCTGCTGCCGCTCCTGCCCATGGCCGGGATGCTCCTGCTCATCCCTCTTTCGTTGATCTATCCCGGCGAGGTCAATGGCTATGGTTTTCCCCGCTTCCTCCGCCAGGTCAATCTGGAGGGCGGTTTCATCCGGCTGCGGAGTATTTTCATCAAGATCATCTCCTGCGCCCTGACCATCGGCAGCGGCGGCTCGGCCGGGGTGGAAGGGCCGATCGCCCAGGTGGGGGGCGGCCTGGGCTCGGCCATTGGCCGTTTTTTCCGGGTTTCCGGCCTCCACATGAAAGTTTACATTGCGGCCGGTTGCGCCGGCGGGGTGGCGGCGATGTTCAACGCCCCCATCGCCGGGGNNGAAATCGTTCTGCTCGGCACCTACGGGATCAGTTCATTTTCCGCTCTGGTGGTCTCCTCGGCCATCGCCACCGTAGTTTCCCGGGCCTATTACGGGGCCATGCCCGCCTTTCCCATTCCCCCCTATAATCTGGTCAACTCCCTGGTGGAGATTCCCCTTTATTCCCTGATGGGAGTGATTATGGGGGTGCTGGCGGTTTTCTACATAAAGGTTTTTTATGATTTGCGGGACCGTTTCGCCCGCCTCGCCATTCAGCCCCAGCTCAAACCTATTTTAGGCGCCCTGCTGGTGGGATTGATGGCGGTCTATTTTCCCCAGGTGATGGGCGACGGTTACTGGTATATCGAGGATATCCTGGCCGGACGGGGGGTGCTGCCGGTGATGCTGCTTTTGATTTTCCTAAAGATTTTCGCCACCTCGATTACCTTGGGCAGCGGCGGCGCCGGCGGGGTCTTTGCCCCGGCCCTCTTTATCG
>DIKC01000119.1 GCA_002421565.1 Desulfobulbaceae bacterium UBA5628
CCTTGCTCTCCTTGACCGCCCCTTCCGGCAGGCCGACGGTGGTGAAGTTGGGCAACCCCCGGGCGAGATCGACCTCCACGTCCACCAGCAGGCCGTCCACTCCCACCACTGCCCCGCTTTTCACCTTGGCAAGCATGGTTGCGATTCGCTCCTTGTTGAATTCAGGCCAGGGTATCCAGGGCCTTGGCGCCTTTCAAGAAAAAAGCGGCCCCGACCGCGGTGCTGATCAGGGCGGCAATGATGACAATGGCCAGCAGCAGGCCCAGATCGCTGCTGTTCAAAACCCCGCTTAGGAGCCAACTTTTGACCACCCGCCAGGTGGGCCAGGCCGCGCCGGCGATCAGGGCGATTTCAAAGGTCATGGCGCTGAGCAGAAAGAAAATCGCGCCCCATCCTCCCAGAGTGGCGGCCCGGCTGGTTGCCTTGAAATCGGCGTAAAGCGCCCCGCAGCCGATGGCCATGGCAACCACCGCCCAGGTAATGGGCAGCATCAGGCCCAGGGAGAGCCAGGTCAGGGGGCCGCTGATGCCCAGCAAATGATTGGAAACCAGAACCAGGAGCAGGGAGAGCAGGGTGAAGGGCGGCAGGTAAAACAGATATTTGCGGAGCAGATAACGCCCCATCCCCAAAGGAGCGCTTTGCAGCATCACGATCGCCCGGCCCTCGGCGCTGATCGAAGGATAGACAAAGCGGGCCGCCAGGGAGGCGCAGACAAAACCGGAAAGGCCGAGGTTGAGAAAGGCGATTAGATTGGCGAGATATTCCTCCCGGATAAAGGCGCGATCCAGGGGCAGGATTTTGAAGTTGTAGAGGTAAACCACGATCAGGGCTCCGACCATGAACAACTGAGCCCATTCGGTGGAGTCGCGGAGAAACATCCGCGCTTCCTTGCGGAGAATCCAGGCCAGGGGCCGGGGTTGGTAGGCGGCAAGCGGGGCGCCGCCGAAGCGGGCCTGGCCGCCGAAGGATTCCTGGGCCTTGCTGTAACCCCGGAAAAACCAGCGTTGCATGGCGACTTCCCCCAGAATATAGAGGGCAACCGGGGTGATCAGGAGCAGGGCCAGGAGGAGAAAATCGATTTCCCGCTCCAGCAGATAAAGGGAAAGCAGGTTGGAGGCCCAGGCCGCCGGCAGGTAAGGGGCGGCCGGGGTGGCCAGGGAGGAGAGATATTCGACAAAATGACCGAATCGTTCCGGATTGACCAGATCCTCGGGCCGCAACATCCGGAACATCAGATAGATCAGGATTCCGAAGCAGACCGAAAGGTAGAGGATGATATCCTTGGTGCGGCGGGCCGGAAAGAGGTTGACCAGGATGATGGTAAAGAGCATCCCGGCCCCGGTGGCGGCAAGAATGGCGGCGGCCAGGGCGATCGGCAGCAGGGGCCAGTACCAAGGGCCGGCCGCGAAAACCCGGCCATAGGCGATGAACACCGGCAGCAGGAAAAGAAAGAGCATCCAGCCGGCATAAAGGCTGGTGGTGAGATGGCGCATCCCGAAAAGAGCGGCCGGCGGCGCCGGGGAGGCCAGCAGAATCTCATTGTCCCGGGACAGAAAGATGGTGGAGACCGCCGACACCATGCAGGAAAAAATGGTCATCGCAAAGAGGATGATCCAGGCCATTTGAAAGATTTTCAGGCTGAGGATGATCCCCAGCTCGTTCTGGGCATGGAAAAAGGCGACCACCTTGAGGGAGAGGAGATAGAGCAGGATGGTAACCGCCCCGAGAAAGGCGATGATCGCTCCTGTTTTGCGGCTGATTCGACCGGCCGGGAAGAAACGGTGGCGGGCGGCCAGGAGCAGGGGGGTGATCAGCAGGCTGAGGCCGTGACTCATGCGGGGCGGAAAAAAAGGATTGCTTCCCGGCCGTCCAGCAGGCCGAGGCGGAAGATCAGCTTGCTGCCGGCCGGGCTGAACTTTTGGGGCCGGTGGTTTTGCCTTACCTGGAGCAGGGCGGCGGCAAGATCATTGGCGGCATCGGGAAAAAGATGATCGAGGCTTTGGCCGCGCACCTGCTCGGGCGGCAGGTTCAGGAGGGCGGCTCCGGTCTGGTTACAGGCGGTGATCCGGGGCAAGGAGCCTTGAATTTCATCGAGCAGGAGGGCGCCTTCGGGCAGTTGTTCGAAGAGGGCGGCAAAACGGGAGGCAGCGGCGGCCAAGGCCTGTTCCCCGGCCAGTCGGCTGCTGATATCGTGGATGATTACCACCAGGGAATTTTCTCCCTCTACTTCCAAGGGCAGGCAGTAGAGGTTGACCGCATGGCCGTGGATCGCCAGGGGCGGGTCCTGGTCGATGGTAAAGGGAGAGGTCTCCTGGCGCTGCAATTCGCGGCGGAGCCGGTCGCGGTCATGGAGAGCGAAGAGTTCGCCAAAATCGCTGGCCAGCAGCTTTTCCTCGCGCATTCCGGTCAGGTTAACGACAGTGGGATTGACGTAGGTGATCCGGCCGTCGCGGCCCAGTTCGCAGACTCCGTCGGTCAGGTGGTGGACGATTTTTTCCAGATGACGGCGGGAGGCGAGCAGTTCCTGGGTTACTTCCCGGTGGTGAACCTGATCCAGGCCGAGGGTGAGATCGGCGTCGAAAAGGGTGGCGCTCTTGCGCTGCTCCGCCTGTTCCAGCACCTCCAGCAGGTGTTGCTTGACGTTGCCTTCAGTGCCCTTGGCAATGCAGACGTCGGCCCCGCAACTCTCGAGGTCGGCCTCCGCTTCGGCGGCAATGGCGGAGAGAATCACCACCAAGGTGTGGCTGAGATGGGGGAGGTCGCGAATGATCCGGCAGAGTTTGTCGCCGCCGATATTGGGCATCACCAGATCGGTGATCACCACGTCCGGGGTGAAATCGTTGAGGATATGGAGGGCGGCCAGGCCGTCGGCGGCGGTTTGCACCTCATGGCCCAGCCCGCTTAGAAAATGGGTGAGGATGCGCACCACCACCGGATTGTTGTCCACCACCAGGATTTTCTTGCCCACTTACATCTGCACCTTGAGGAAAATATCGTCCCGGGAGTGGAGCCGCTTGTCCGGCCCGGCCGAGATAATTACCGCCGTCTTTGGCCCCAGCACTTCGTAATAGTACTCGGTGCCCCAGGGATCGAGATAATCGCCGCCTTCCTGGAGCGGGACATTGTGCAGGGACGCCGGCATCGAGCCGTTCCAGAGCAGGGGGGCCTGGGTGACGATGGCCCGCTGGAAGATATGCATTTCGTAACCGGTGATCATCGCCACGATCCGGTTGAAGGTGGGCTCGATCGCCTGCTGCTGGAGGTTTACCGCCCGCCCCATCTTGTCCCTCAGGGAGAATTCCAGCTTGATTTGCTCGATCATCGCCAGCTCCTCCTGATCTTCCCGGTCCAGGGGCAGCAACGGCGGGAAGCGGCTGTCTTCGGTCAATTTCGCCTTGCGGCCGGGGGTGACGATCACCGCCGCCTCCGGGGCCATCAGCGAACGGACGTTGACCGCCCCTTCCGCCACCGCCACCGTGGCCAGCCCGGCCGCCGGATCAAAGGCCACCGAGAATGAGGTGCCGCGAATACCGGCGGTGGCCACCGGGGTCTTGACCCGGAGCATTTCGGTGTTGGGGCGATACCCTCCCTTGCCGTGCAGTTTTTTGGCCAGCACCTTGAGCAGGCTTTTGCCGGATTCCAGCTTGACCTCCATTACCGCATGTTCGTTTTCGGTGAGTTTTTCAAGCTGGAGGACGCTCTCCGCCGTTACCCGCAGGCCGATGCCGTTGGTCGGCATCAGATCGACCCAGGAAGCGGGATCGGTGCGCACCGTGTCGCCGGGATGGATTCTCATCTCCGGCGATAAGGGATACCAGCCGGAGATTTTGGCCAGTTCCCGCAGGTTGGCGGCTTCCTCGTTCCCCAGGGAAAGGGAGGGGATCTGCCCGAGATCGTGGGTCACCCGCGATTGCACCTGGGCCGTGCCTTCGATGGCGGTGACCAGATATTCATCATCCGCCTGCTTGCGGGTCAGGACGATGGTAACCGCGGCGATCGCCATGAACGCCAGCAATATTTTAAGAGTAATCGGTTTCATGCCGAAAAATTCCCCCTCAGGAAGGCATGTGCGTACTACTTCAGGCGGGCTCCGTAATCGCCCCTGTTTCACCCTAGCTTATCGCTCAACTATCTGTCAATTTGAAAAAAATACCGATCAATCAATCAAGCTTGATTCGATCCGCCACCGCCCGGATCGGCCGGACAAAGGGGAGATGGCGCTGCAACGAGGCGGGCAGGGCGGCGATTGCCGCCCGGGCGCTTTCCTGGTCGGGATAGTCGTGATGGATGACGTTCCAGGCCGGTTGTTCCTGGTATTGCAAAGGGTAGATATAGATATGTTCGAGTATCTCCAGGTTGTGGGCCTCTACCAGAAATCTTCGCAACGCTTCGGAACCGCCTTGGATCATCGCTATTTGGACGGTGAAGCGGTTGCGGTCAACCTCTTGCAGCCAGGCGGCGGTGGCGGCCAGGCGTTGCTCGATGACGTTGTCCGGGGAGAAGGGGGGAGGAGTGGCCGGCGCAGGTTC
>DIKC01000056.1 GCA_002421565.1 Desulfobulbaceae bacterium UBA5628
CTGGAGCGGGGCGCCACCCTGGGCGAAGTGGTGCGGGCCCTCAATTCGGTGGGGGTCGCCCCCCGCGAACTGATCGCCATCTTCCAGAGCATCAAGGCTTCCGGCGCCCTGAGCGCGGAACTGGAAATTATCTAAACTCGAGCAAAGGCAAGGAGATGGTCATGGAAATGCGGATCGGAAATCAACCGGCAACATTAAAGCCGACCGGGCAATCGGCCGATATGAATAAAAACGGCAAACTCCGCAAGGCATGCGCCGAATTCGAATCCATCATCCTGGAAAAATTTTTGACCATGGCCCGTGAAAGCGTGCCCAAGAGCGGTCTGCTGGACGGCGGCTTTGCCGAGGACATGTTCCGGTCCATGCATGACCAGGAAATGTCCAGGCAGATGAGCCGGGAGGCGGGCATGGGTTTCGGCGAGATGCTTTATCGCCAGATCAGCGCCCAGTATCCCGGCGCGGCAGCCCGTTAAGCCTGGTAACCAGGAACGAGAGGAAACCACCATGCGGCAAAAAATACCCACCGGCATTTTTGAGATGCTGGACAAGGACATCGAGCTCTCCCGCGAACTGCTGACCCTGCTGGCCGAAGAGCAGGCGGCGATCGTGGCCATGGATATGAACCGGCTGATGACCCTTGGCCGCCACAAGAGTGAGCGGATGGAACGGCTTCAGGAACTGGACGAGACCCTGCGCCAGGCAGTGGAACAGCTTACCGGCAAACCGTCGGAAAAGGCGGTGCGGCTGCTCGATCTGGCCGATCTGGCCGAGGGCGAGGAGAAGCAGCGGATTCATGTCATGCGGCGGCAACTGGTGGATTTGCGCCAGCAGATCGCGGGCAAAAACGTGATTAATCGGCAGTTCATCCGGGATACCCAGCGTCATTTGCAGGAGGCCATTTCCCTGATCACCACCGCTAGCGCCACGGAACAGCAGCAAAATTACGGCAAACCGGGTCGGCCGGGCCAGATGGGCCGCCGGAACAGCGGTGGGCCGAGTTTGATCAGTCGGGAGGTCTAAACCATGTCCGGCATCGGTCATGTTCTTAGTGTCGCGAAAGAGGCCTTGATGGCGCACCAGTTGTCCATCCAGGTGACCGGCCACAACGTGGCCAACGTCGATACCCCTGGGTACACCCGCCAGAGCCTGAGCCTCAAGGCCAACCCGGCCACTCCGGTCGGGGCCGGCCAATTGGGCGGTGGGGTGCGGGGCGACGAGATTTCCCGGCATTACGACAAGTTCATGATCGAGAGATTGGCCGAGCAATCTTCCCTGCTCGGCAATCTGGCGGCCCAGCAGCAGGCGATGCGGGTGGTGGAGCCGATCTTCAACGAGACCAAGGGACTGGCCTTGAACGATCTTCTCAACCAGTTCTGGAATTCCTGGCAGGAGTTGAGCGACAATCCGGAAACCCTGGCCTCCCGCCAGAATGTGGTGCAAAGCGGGCAGTTGCTGGTGGATCAGTTCGCGATCATGAGCAACGAGATCATCCGGGCCCGCCACGATATCGGGGTCAATCTCGACACCGGCATCCAGGATGTCAACTCGATCACCCAGCGGATCGCGGCCCTCAATGTGCGGATCGCCACCGCCGAATCCTCCAAGGCCCAGGCCAACGACCTCCGCGACCAGCGGGATAACCTGGTGCAGGAGCTTTCCGGGTTGCTCGACATCACCTATTTCGAGAACAAGAACGGCAACTACACGGTGCTCATGGCCGACGGCCACTCCCTGGTGGAGATTGACCAGTACTGGAAGGTGGACTGGTCCGATGGCCAGTTGTTGTGGTCCAACACCAGTCCCAGCGGCGAGGCGACCACTACCCGCTCCATCGGGGCCGGGGCTGAGCTGGGCGGCAAGGTGGGCGGCTGGATGGAGGTCTATAACGAACTGGCAGCCGGCAATCCCAACAACTACTCCGGCCGGCTCGATGCCCTGGCCAACGCCATTATCCGCGAGGTGAACCAGCTCCACAGCCAGGGTTCCGGGGCGGTGCGTTTCTCCGATGAATTGATCGGAGCGGAACTGGCCTCGCCCACCCTGGTGACCACCGGCCTGCTCGATGTCAGCAGTTCTTCCAAGGGCATTCCGGCCGGAATCATGAGCATCAACGGCCTGAAGGTCGGGGAGATCAAGAGCGGCGCAATCACCGAGGGTTTGGCAATGGCCAAGGCCGCCAACGCGGTGACCGCGATCAACAAGATCGAGGCCGGGGTCGAGGCCCGCCTGACCACCCAGGTGGCGGGAACGGCGGTGGATGTCACCAATCTGGCCGATGGCGACACCCTGAGCTTTACCGTCAACGGAGTGACGGTCGATTATACGGTTGATATTGACGGAACCGCGCCCGACGACGATGATCCGGCAAATTTTGCCGCCAGCCTGGCGGCTGCGACCAATGCCGCTCTGGCCGCGCATAATGGTGATAACGCCAATCTGCCGCCGAAACTAAATATCGAGGCAGTGGTCGGCGACGGCACCAACGGCGGGGCGCTGAATTCAATCATCTTCCGCAATACCCAGGCCGGCGACGAAACCGCGATCATCATCGACGATTTGGATGGTAATTTTACCGGCGGTGCCACCACTGCTTCCCTTGGCTTCGAGACCATCAAGGGCAACAGCTACAAGGCCGATGCCAGCCACAATACCGGCGAAATCACCATCTTTTCCGCCGCCTCTTTTACGATGACGGCCGGAGTGGACGACACCTACCTGATCCAGCTCGGCTTGACCAATATCGCCGGGGATACCCCTGGTGACGGCCGGTTCACCGCCGAAGCTTCCTCCAGCGATCCGCTTATGATCTTGGGCGGCTATCAGTACGGAGATCAATTAAATGTCGATGACGGCAGTTTCGATCTCTGGATATACAACGCCGACGGATCCCTTGCCTTGGCCCAGCCGGTTAATGTGTCCATGGAGCGGGTTTACACCCTCCAGGACGCGGCCGATGCGATCAACAACGCGGTGGCCAATGCCGGTGGGATTACCGGCTCTACCTCCTGGGTGCAGGCAACGGTGGTCAACAACCGGATCAGGCTTGAACCCCAGGGCGGCCGCGAGTTCGCCTTTGCCAACGATACTTCCAATTTTCTCCAAGTCGCCGGTCTCAACACCTTTTTCAGCGGCCACAACGCCGGCACCATCACGATCAACAGCATGGTGGCCAAGGAGCTCAACTATCTGGCCGCCGGTCAGGTTGGGGAAAACGGCCAGATTTACACCGGCGACAACACCAACGCTCTGGCGATCACCGGCCTCCAGCAGAAGGACAGTGTCAGTTTCGTGGGCGGCAAGGTCAATTCGCTCAACGGTTTTTACAACGCCCTGATCGGCGATATCGGCAACCGGGGCCGGACCGTGGATCGCAGCGTCGAGTTCAACACCCTGATCTTCAATCAGATGAGCGAGATGCGGGATTCCGTGTCCGGGGTCAACCTGGATGAGGAAATGGCCAATCTGATCAAGTTCCAGCACGCCTACACGGCGGCGGCCAGGCTGATTTCCAAGGCCGATGAAATGCTGGTCACTTTGCTTGACACGGTGCGATAGGAGGCAGGGCCATGCGGGTAACCATGCAATCCCTCTATAGGAACATTTTGGTCAATCTGAACCGGAACAATAACGATATGAACCGGATCAACGGCCAGATTTCTTCGGGCAAGCTGATGTCCAAGATCTCCGACAATCCGGTCAATCTGGTCAATGCCCTGGGACTGCGCACCAACCTGTCGCAACTGGCGCAGTATCAAAAGAACCTCAAGTACGGCACCACCGTGATCAACTCCTCGGAAACCGCCCTGACCCAGATGAAGGAATTGACCATGCGGGCCAAGACCCTGGCGATCCAGCAGGCCAACGCCCCCATGACCCCGGAGAACCGGGCCAACGCCGCCGAAGAAGTGCGCCACCTTTGGGAGCAGGCGGTCATCTTGGCCAACTCCTCGGTCAACGGCAAGTTTATCTTCGGCGGCTTCCGCACCACCGGCTACACCGAGGCGGAACCCGCCCCCTTTGTTCAGGGAGCCCGGGACGGTTATTTCGTCAACGGGGCTGAGCCGGATCGTTTGCAGGGCAAACTGACCGGTACCGTCGACAACACCCAGGATCTGGCGGCCGGTGATCTGTTGATCAACGGTGAGGATATCGGGGTGGTGGTATTGACCGGCGGGCTTACCGAAGGTCTGAATATGGGCGGGGCCGCCAATCTGAAAACTGCGATCAACGCCAAGACCGCCGATACCGGGGTCAGCGCCAGCCTGACCACCTTGCATGCCGGAGCGGCCGCCACCGCAGGCAACAACAGTGTTTTCTTCTATCTTAACGGCGTGTCGGTAAGTTACAGCACCACGGCTGGCACGCCAACCGATGCCGCTGATGATGCGGTTGCCGCTATCAACAGTGTCAGCGAGTTGACCGGGGTAACGGCAGTACGAGGGACTGGCGCTAACGGTGGTGTTGACGACTCCGTGGTACTTTACAATACCTTGGCGGGCGATGAATCAGATATCGCCATTTCAGGCTACACAGAAGCTGGTCCTGGTACCACAGGCATAGGGAATGTGGTTCAGTCTGTCGACGCCACCCACAATACCGGCCAAATCTCCTTCTCCGGCACCAGCGCCTTTGAGATCACCACCAGTGGCGCTACCAGCAACCCGCCCGACGATGATATTCTAACTTTGATCGGGCTGGGTGGCGGCGATAAGGGTTTTGCCGATGTGGCTGGTGACGGAGTGTTGCGTTATGGGGCGTCGTTGGCGGCCAATGATTTTTTGATCAACGGTACCCAGGTAACCACTGCCAGTGACGGAATTTCATCCATTTATGCCGACGCCTCGGCCGCTGCCAAGGCCGCAGCGATCAATGACGGCAATTATGGGGTCACCGCTGAGGTTGAATCGGCGTGGCGGCTGGCGGCGGCAGCCGTGGAAGCGGGTAGCGAACAGAAGCGGTTGACCGGCACGGTCGGCAGTAATGGTATTGCCGATACCGATTTGGAAATTAACGGTAACAACATCGGTCCGGTAACACTTAATGGCGGTCTCACCGCTGGTCTGAATATGGCTGGGGCCGCCAATCTGAAAGCGGCGATCAACGGCGTCAGCAATCTTTCCGGGGTAACCGCCAACCTTACCACCCTTTATGCCGGCAGTACCGCCACCACCGGTGGTACCGCCAATGTCGAATTTACCCTCAACGGCACCACGATCAAGCTTAACGCCAACGGGGTCACCCCGGAAGAGATTGCCAAACAGGTGGTGAGCGCCATCAACGCCCAGAGCGAACTGACCGGGGTGACGGCGGTGCGGGGGACCGGCAACAACGGCGGAGTAGTGGACTCCATCGTCCTCAAAAACACCTTGGCTGGTGATGAAACACAGATTGTTATTGCCGGTATTGACGCAGCCGAAAGTCTCCGCACGGGGCTTCCTGTGTCAGACGTCACAGCGGTTACAACCTATGCCGATGCCACTCACAATACCGGCCAGATCACCTTTGCCTCTGAGTCGGCGTTCACCCTCTTCAGTCCCAATAATGATAACGACGATATTCTCAAGGAATTGGGTCTGGCCGGCGGTGAGCAAGCCACCGGAATTACCGGTGACGTGGCGGATGACGGACGCCTGGAATACGGCTCTGCCCCTGCTTACCTCAATCGGGACGACCTGATGATCAACGGGGTGGCGATTTTTGACAAGGCCACCGCGATTTCCGGCAGCGATGCCACCAATGCCCTGCTCAAGGCGATCAATGCCAAGCAGGATGAGACCGGAGTGGTGGCCAGCCGCGATAATGGCGGGCGGCTGATTATCTCGGCCCTGGATGGTCGTAATATTCAGGTGCAGACCTCTGCCTTGGGCGAGAAAGTGACCCGGCTTACCGGCGCCGAGGATGGCAACGGCAAGGCGGCGGCCGGCAATCAGGTTTATTTTGGCTCGGTGCGGCTTTGGTCTGACCAGCCGTTCAAGTTGGAAAGCGGCCTGGCGGCTACCACCGGCGGCGATACCGAAACCGGCTTTACCGCCTTGGGACTGGCCGGAGGCTCGACGGCCACCGGCGAAACCGGCGATGTGGCCGGGGACGGGATTATTCAAGTAACCACCATTCATCGCGACAACGAATATGTTCGTTACGCCGGGGATCGGGATAATGACATCAGCTTCAAGGTCGGCGCCCAGAGCACCATCGAGGTCAGCAAGAACGGTTATGATGCGGTTTTTGAGACCGGGGTATTTTCGATCTTGAAGGAGCTTGAGGAGTTTTTGCAGGGAGATAATTTCCGCACCGCCACCGGCGCGGCGCAGGCCAGTAATCCCTCGGCCACCATCGCCAGCGGCGACACCGGCCTGGAGCGGGCTGATTTGGTCACGGCCGGTTCCTTCACTGTGACCATGACCGACCACAGCACCAGCCCGGCCAAGGATTTCTTTGCCACCACCATTCAGATCGATCCGGAAAACGATACGCTGGAAGATATTGCCCAGCGGTTGAACGGCATTCCCGGCCTCAAGGCATCCTGGGACGACAGCGGTTATCTCAAGCTGGAAGCCCGCGACCAGGAACGCTACAGCTTTGCTTTAACCAATGACAGCAGCAATTTCCTCAATGCCGCCGGCCTGGAGTTCGATAATCTTCAAGTCAGCGCCCTTGGTAAGTCGATCGCGGATCTGGACGGATTATTGCAAGGCCTGACCAATCAGATTTCCGACTTCGGCGCCCGGGCCAACCGGATCGAGATTCAGACCAATATCTATATGAATTTGGAAATCTCCACGGCGGAGAATCTTTCCGAACTGGAAGATACCGACTTGATCCAGGCGCTCATGGAGTTGCAGGCCAAGGAGGTTGCTTACCAGGCATCCCTTAATGCTGCCGCCAAAACCATGAAGATGAGTTTGTTGGATTATCTGTAAAAACGGCATGCGCCTTGCATTATAAATCCGGCACAGGCAGTAACTGCCGGTCGCGGCGCTCCAGGGAAGGAGCGCCGCTCAACCCCGCGCCAGGAGGGCGATTAAGATGTTGGTTCTTGCAAGAAAGGTAGGGGAGGCGCTGGCCATCGGCGACTCCATCATTGTCCGGGTGCTTGAGCTTAAAAACGGCCAAGTCAAGATCGGGGTGGAGGCGCCGGAAGAGGTGCCGGTTCACCGGGAAGAGATTCTTGAACGGATTCGGGCGGCCAATCGTCAGGCAGCCTTGGAGGCTCCGGCTGACCTCAGTGGCTTGGGCGATGTCTTGACGGCGAAAAAAGTCGTGAAAAAAGAGGTTTAAGGTGAAAAATCAGTTCAAGATATCCGGCCGTTTGGCCGATATTATAACCAAGGACGGATGGGATCGGCTCACCCGCCTTATTATCCAATCACCAGGAGGTGACCAATGGCTGAGGCAGCAAGACTCATGGAAGAGACAATCGTAACCACCACCGCCCAGACCAGTCGTTTCGGCGAACTGGCCGTTGACCCGGAAAAGGTCATCAGCTTGACCAGCGCGTTCCCGGGTTTCCCCGAATCCAAGCGCTTCATGCTGCGGCAGCACAGCAGCAAGTCACCGTTCATGTGGCTGCAATCGCTGGACAACCCCGACCTGGCCTTTGTCGTAATTCAGGCCAGCCGGCTGGTACCCCAGTATCAGCCCAAACTGCCGCCCTTTGCCATCAAGGATTTGGGCAGCCCCGCGGCCGGCGATCTCGATCTGCTGCTGATTCTGGCCATCCCCAAGGGCAAGCCGGAGGCGATGACCGCCAACCTGCTTGGTCCGGTAGTGGTCAACACCCGCAAGAAGCTGGCCAAGCAGGTATTGCTTGACCCCACCCAGTATGACGCCTGCTGGCCGGTATTTGAGGCCGAAGGGTAAGCAGCAAGGAAAAAAATCGGGTTGATGAGGCCGGGCAAGGTTGCCTTTGAAAACGGCCGCGGCACAAGGATGTGCCGCCCATACCTGAAAAAAAGAGATTTGTTGGCGCCGGGCAGGGCATAAAAAAACCGCCCGGTAAGGGGCGGTTTAGAAAGCGGATCAGCTACGGATTAGGATGTGGATCAGCCGAGGATCCGTTGATCGGAAATCACGCTCTTGAGCATCTTGTCGGCAATGGTCCGGGGATCGATCTCATATTCGCCCCGTTCGATTTTTCCCTTCAATTCCTGCACCAGTTCGCTGCGCACTGCCGGGGTCTGGGCCAGCACCTCCCGCGCCCGCTGAATATCCTGGGAAGCGGAGGAGATATCCACCCGGTCGGCTTGGGCGCCGGCAACGGTTTCGTTTTTGGCCGCCGGCTCCTGCCGTTTGGCGGCCTGAACCTTGTCGGTCTTGAGCTGGGGGAAAATATTGCTCAGTTTCATAGTGGTTGCTCCTAAGTCATCTTGCTCTTTGCTTACTTAGCATATCGGCCTGGATAAAACAAACCTAAAACATTTTTGCCGCTTTCCGGAAAAAATTGCCGGGTAGGCCCGCCATCAAGGTGTTTGCGGCATTGCCAAACCAGCAGCCCAAGGGTATATCTGCGGGGGGAGGCAGCAATGGAGAAAACACCGGTCTATCTGATTGACGGCAGCGCTTATATTTACCGGGCCTATCACGCGATCGGTCCGCTCACCAACCGGCAGGGGCTGCCCACCCATGCCGCCTATGGCTTCACCGCCACCCTCCTGCGGGTGATCCGGGAAAAGGAGCCCCGTTACCTGGCGGTGGCCTTTGATGCCCGGGGGCCGAATTTCCGCCACCAGATGTTTCCGGCCTACAAGGCCAACCGGCCGCCCATGCCCGAAGACCTGGCCAGTCAGATCCCCTATATTAAAGATATTGTCGCCGCCTACCGGATTGCCTCCCTGGAACGGCAGGGATTCGAGGCCGACGACCTGATCGCCGCCGCTGTCCACGCCTTGACCAAGGCCGGCCATCCGGTGATCGTGGTCTCCGGCGACAAGGATTTGCTGCAACTGGTGAGCGAAACGGTGACCCTCTGGGACCCGATGAGCGACAAGTTCATGGACCCGGCCGGGGTGGAGAAAAAATACCAGGTGGGGCCGGAACGGCTGCTCGACTTGTTTGCCCTGATCGGCGACAGTTCCGACAATGTGCCGGGAGCGCCGGGGGTGGGGCCGAAAACAGCGGAAAAGCTGATCAACCAGTTCGGCACCCTGGATCAGCTTTACGAGCACTTGGATGAGGTTGGCCAGCCCAAGCTGCGGGAAAAACTGGCCGCCCACCGGGAGCAGGTCTTCTTGTCCCGGGATTTGATCCGCCTCCGTCACGACCTGGAAGTGCCGGTCGAGGCGGAAGCCTATCTCCGGCCCGCCCCGGATCAGGACAAACTGCGGGAACTCTTTACCTTCCTTGATTTCACCCGCCTGATCAAAAGCGAGTTGACCAGCGAAAAACTGGCCGACGGCGGCTTTCATTGCGTCGCCACCCCGGCCGAGTTGGCCCGCCTGGCCGCCCGCCTGGCCGGGGCCGAGTTGCTGACCATCGACACCGAAACCACCTCCCTTGATGCCCTGACCGCCGAGCTGGTGGGGGTTTCCCTTTGCCGGGAGGCCGAGGCGGCCTGGTATCTGCCGATCGGGCATCGCAACGAGGCGGGGGAACTGCTGCCCGGCCAACTGCCCCTGGCGGCGGTGCAGGCGGCCCTGGCCCCGCTCCTGGCCGATCCCCGCACCGTGAAATTGGGCCACAATCTTAAATACGATCTTCAGGTTCTGGCCGGTCATCGGTTGCCCCTGGCCCCGCCCCTGGCCGATACCATGCTCGCCTCCTATCTTCTCGACCCTTCCCGCCGCTCCCAGAAACTCGACGATCTTTGCGAGGAATTTCTCTCCCGGCGGCTCACCTCCTTTGCCGAGGTGACCGCCAAGGATAAGCGGTCGGACGCCTTTGTTTATGTGGCGCCGGCGGCGGCGGCTAATTACTCCTGCGAGGACGTGGTTGCCACCCGGTTGCTCTGGGACGCCTTTCAGCCGCAACTGGCCGCCGCCGACCTGCAAAAGCTCTTCGGCGAGGTGGAGATGGTTCTCCTCCCGATCCTGGCCCGGATGGAGCGGATCGGGATTCTGGTGGACCCGGCCCGGCTGGCCGAACTGGCCGAGGAATTCGGCCGGGAACTGGCCCGGCTGGAGGAAAAGATTCACCACCTGGCCGGGGTGGACTTCAACATCAATTCCCCCCGCCAGTTGGGGGAGGTGCTGTTCGAGCGGCTCCGGCTGCCCCACGGCCGCAAGACCAAGACCGGCTATTCCACCGACAGCGCGGTGCTGGAAAAACTGGCCGCTTACCACGATCTGCCGGCCACGGTCATTGCCCACCGCAACCTGGCCAAGCTCAAATCCACTTACGTCGATAAGCTGGCCGCCCTGATCAATCCCGCCAGCGGCCGGGTCCACACCTCCTTCAATCAGGCGGTGACCGCCACCGGCCGCCTGAGCAGCAGCAACCCCAATCTCCAGAACATCCCGATCCGCACCCCGGAAGGCCGCCGTCTGCGGGGGGCCTTCATCGCCGCCCCCGGCCACTTCTTCCTGGCCGCCGACTATTCCCAGATCGATCTCCGGGTGCTGGCCCACTATTCGCAAGACCCCTCCCTGCTGGCCGCCTTCAAGGCCGGCGAGGACATCCACGCCCGCACCGCGGCCGAGATTTTCCGGGTCAGCCCGGCCCTGATCAGCCCCCAGATGCGGCGGGTGGCCAAGACCATCAATTTCGGGATCGTTTACGGGATGAGCGCCTTCGGCCTGGCCGAACAACTGAAGATCAGCCGCAAGGAGGCCCAGGTCTTCATCGACCGTTATTTCGAGCTTTACCAGGGGGTCAAGCAATTCATGGCCGGGATCGTCGAGCAGGCCCGCGAACAGGGCCAGGTCACCACCCTCCTCAACCGCCGCCGCCCCCTGCCGGAGATCAAGAGCAGCAACAAGATGCGGCGCGAGTTTGCCGAACGGACCGCGATCAACACCCCGATCCAGGGAACCGCCGCCGACATCATCAAGCTGGCCACCATTGCCTGCGACCGCGCCCTGACCGAGGCCGGCCTCAAGGCGGCCCTGCTGCTCCAGATTCACGACGAACTGATTTTCGAGGTGCCGGAGGCGGAACTGGCGGCGACCGGCAAGCTGGTCAAGGCAGCGATGGAGGGGGTCATGGAGTTGGCGGTACCCCTGGCGGTAAATCTCCACACCGGCCCGGACTTGGCTTCCACTGAATAAGCCGGTTTTTTGCTTGTGCCGCCCGCCTGTTTTTTGGTAGCCTGACCTCCGCAGCGCCTGGAAAACAAGCAGCCGCCTTTTTCTGCTTTGCGCCCCGGAGAGAACTGCATTTAGCCCCCCGATCATCACAAAAGATACGAAGAAACAAAATGGTAATCGGACATCATGCCGTAATACACGGAGTTGATTAAACAGATTCTGTGTAGCGCCGTATTGGCCCATTATGTCTAAATATAATGTTGAACTAAACCGCTACGCGGTAGTGAACCATCAATGAAGGTGGGCAGCCTCTGGGTTGTCCGCCTTTCTTTTTGCGCTTATCACGTCCGTTTGATGTACTTTTTTGGCAAGATGTCACCTGTTAACTCTTGCCCAAAGGAGGATCGTCATGACGGATTTGAGGAAGCGAATGCTGGATGATATGCAACTGCATGGGTACGCGGAGCGGACCATGGCGAGCTATGTCGCCGCCGTTTCGTTGCTGGCACGGCACTACCACCGCCCGCCGGATCAAATCAGCGAGGATGATATCCGCAACTTTTTTCTCCACCTGATCAAGGACCGGAAGTCGTCGCGCAACACTGTGAAGATATATCTTTGCGGGATCAAGTTTTTCTACGAGAAGACCCTGGGGCGGGAGTGGCGGATATTCGGGCTGCTTTTGCCGGCGAAGAGCAAAAAGCTGCCGGTGATACTGTCGCGGGAAGAGGTCGTGGCTATTTTGGGCAAGGTGACAAGCGCCACTCTCAAGATGCTGCTGATCTTGATCTATGTTTGCGGCTTGCGCTTGCATGAGGCGGTATCCCTCAGGGTCAACGATATCGACGGCCAGCGGATGCAGATCCGGGTGCGGGGCAAGGGGAACAAGGAGCGCGATCTGCCCTTGCCGGCCGGGACGCTGAAACTGTTACGGAGCTACTGGCGGGCGCATCGTCCGGCGTACTGGCTTTTCCCCTCCGGCCAGCGGCGATCGGTGGCCGTCAGTCATTCGACGGTCCAGAAGGCGTTCGGCGCCGCCCTGAAGGAGAGCGGGATCGGCAAGCACGCCTCGGTTCACACCCTGCGCCACTCGTACGCTACCCACCTTCTGGAAGACGGAGTGAATCTGCGGCTTATCCAAGTGTTGCTCGGCCATCAGAGCCCCTCCACCACCGCCCGCTACACCCATCTGACGGAGCGCAGTGAACGGGTGGTACAGAACGCCATCAACCGGCTGATGACCGACTCGTAATCCGCGGGACGGTCATGCCTGAACTGGCGGATGTTTTTCGTCGGTACGGGGCCGGGTATCTTGCCCGCTTCGGCGCCACCATGCTGCCCGGCCACCGGCGCGCGATCCACGATATCATCGATTGCCGCACCGAGGTTCTGGGCGGCCATGTGGTGCAGTGCGATCACTGCCGGGCGGTGGACTACGCCTATCATTCCTGTAAGAATCGCGCATGCCCCAAGTGTCACGGCAACGATACGCAAAAATGGCTGGAGAAACGGCGGGCCGAGATGCTGGACTGCCTCTATTTCCATCTGGTGTTCACCTTGCCGGCCGAATTGCGAGAAATCGTCCGCGCCTACCAGAAAACGCTGTACGATATTCTCCTGCGGGCGGCGGCCGCCGCCCTGCTGAAACTGGCGGCCGACCCGAAATATGTGGGCGCCAGAATCGGCATTCTGGCAGTGCTCCACACCTGGACCAACGCCCTGGTCTTTCATCCCCATGCCCATTTCCTGGTGCCGGGCCGCGGGCTCACGGGGGCCGGTGAACCGCGCTCCGCGAGGGGGAATTTTCTGGTGCCGGTCAAGGCCCTGTCGCCGATCTTCCGGGCTAAGTTCATGGAAATGGCCCGCCAGGCTTTGCCGGATGTGCAGTTCCCGGCCGAAGTCTGGCACAAGGAGTGGGTGGTCTATGCCAAGCCCGCGGTTCAGGGCAGCGATCGGGTTTTGCATTACCTGGGCCGCTATGTCCACCGGATTGCGATCACCAACAACCGGATTCTGGCCTGCGACCATGATCAGGTCACCTTCCGCTACCGGCAACGGAAGTCGAAAGAGCCCGGCCACTGGCGGACCATGACCCTGCCGGCCACCCAGTTTATGGCCCGTTTCCTCCAACATGTGCCGCCGCGCGGCTTCCACAAGGTGCGCTATTACGGCCTTTGGAGCCCGGCCAACCGCGAGTTGCTGCAACGGATGCAGCTGCCGGACAAGCCCGAGACCGGGGAGAACTCCGGGACCGAGGCGGACGACCATAATCGCGCCGGGCGACCAACCGGACCATGCCGTTTTTGCCGACAGGGCTTCATGATCGTGGTCGCTGTTGTTGGTCCTTCCGGGAAGTCAGTGGGT
>DIKC01000033.1 GCA_002421565.1 Desulfobulbaceae bacterium UBA5628
GCCTGGCGGCAAGGCGATGCCCAGGCCTTTAACCTGCTGGTCGGAAGGCATCAAAGCAGAATCTTCAACCTGGCGCTCAATTATGTCAAGGACGAGGAAGAAGCCAAGGATCTCACCCAGGATATTTTCATCACCGTCCACCGTTCCCTGGCCTCATTGCGCGAAGAGGCCAAGTTCGGGGCCTGGCTCTACCAGCTTGCCCTCAACCATTGCCGTAACCGTTACAAACGCCTCCAGCGGCGGGGCTTTTTCCGCAGCCGTTCCATCGACGACCCGGACGCCCCCCTCCATCTGGCCGGCGGCCACGACCCGGAACAACTTCTGGTCCAGGAGGATCAGGACCGTCTGGTACGGCAAACCATCGCCGCCATGCCGGCCGCGGAAAAGGAAATCCTCCTGCTCCGGGATATTGATGAGCTTTCCTATGATGAAATCAGCGAGGTCCTGGGCATTCCCCTGGGCACCGTTAAATCCAAGCTCAATCGAGCCCGCCTTGCCCTCAAGGATCGGCTGGTCAAAATTCTGCACGGGGTCTGACCGATGAACTGCGCCCAACTTCCCAAACTTTTCACCGCCTACGCCGATCAGGAACTGGTAACCGACGAACGCGCCGCCTTTGAGGCGCACCTCGCCCAATGCCCGGCCTGCCGCCGGGAACTGGCCCTGTTCAACGCCACCGTCAGCCGGCTCCATAAATTGACCCCGGTGGCGGTGCCCGCTGATCTGTTGGCCGGAATCCACGCCCGCCTGGACGAACCCGCCACCCCCCTGGCCAAATTGCGGGACTGGTGGCAACAATTCGATTTTTCCCTGTCGCTGCCGGCCACCGCCGTAGCCCTGAGCACCGCCCTGCTGCTGGCTATCCTGTTCAAGGGGGAAGGGGTGTTGCCGCTGCTTCATCAGGGAGCCAAAGCGCCGAGCGCCGGCATCGCCGCCGGCCGGATCGACCAGACCGCCCGCGCCTCCCGGCTGCTGATCCCGGCCACGGTCGGCCGCGCCAAAGCTCCCGCCTATGCCCATGAGTGGCATGAAACCGCCCCGGTTCATCCACCGGCCATCGGTCTTGATCCATTCCAACAACCCGATGTCCTGATGCTGGTGGATGGAGTCCCGGCCGAAGCCCTCTCCCATCTCTTCCGGCAACTGGCGGAACAACCGGCTTGGGACGCCGAGCAGACGGCCTCCGGTCTGATGGTTATCGACCTGCCGTCGACCGACCTGATGCGCTTGCGGGCGATGCTCTCCCCTCTGCCCCTGGCGATCGCCCCGCCCGCGGCCATGTCGCCCCATTTCGGCCTGGAGCGTTCCCGGCTGCGGGTGGCGATCCAATGGGCCCATCCTTGACAAACCACGGCAAACGACTGAATAATACCGCATGTTTCATTTTTCGTTTAAAGGAGACGATATGATCCGCAACCTGCTGCAACTGACCATCGGCCTGCTGGCCCTGACCTTCACCGCCGTCCCCGCCTTGGCGCAAACGCCGGGGGCGCCGGCCTCCTTTGCCGATCTGGCCGAACAACTNNTGGTCAACATCTACACCACCCAGACCGTCAAAACCTCCCTTAATCCCCACCAGTTCTTCTTTGACAACGAGCAGATGCCGGAGATGTTCCGCCGCTTCTTCGACATGCCCTCGCCCTTCAACCAGCAGCAGGAACCGCCCCGGGAAATGAAGCGTACCAGCCTCGGCTCCGGGGTGATCGTTTCNNTCACCAACAACCATGTGGTGGAAAACGCCGATTCGATCAATGTCCGGCTGACCAATTTCGAGGAACACGACGCCAAGATCATCGGCCGCGACCCCAAAACCGACCTCGCCCTGATCAAGATCGAGGCCAAAAACGGCCTCCCCTTTGCCGCCTTCGGCGATTCCGAGAAATTGAGGGTGGGCGACTGGGTGGTCGCGATCGGCAACCCCTTCGGCTTCGAGCAGACGGTCACCGCCGGGATCGTCAGCGGCAAGGGACGTTCCCTGGGCAGCGGCCCCTATGAAAATTTCATCCAGACCGACGCCTCGATNNCCCCGGCAATTCCGGCGGGCCGCTCTTCAATCTGCAAGGGGAGATGGTGGGAATCAACACCGCCATCTACAGCCGCAACGGCGGCAACATCGGGATCGGCTTCGCGATTCCGGCCAACATGGCTCAGAACGTGATCCGCCAGCTCAAGGAAACCGGCGCCGTCACCCGCGGTTGGGTAGGGGTTATGGTCCAGCAAGTAACCTCGGACCTGGCCAAGCAGTTCGGCCTGGAACGGCCGATCGGGGCCCTGGTCGGCGAGGTATCGCCCAACGGCCCGGCCGCCAAGGCCGGCATCCAGCCGGGCGACGTGATTATTCGTTACAACGGCAAGGAAATCAGCCAGATGAGCATGTTGCCGGCCCTGGTCTCCCAAACCCCGGTGGGCGAAAAGGCGGAAATCGTCCTGATCCGCAAGGGAAAGCAGCAGCGGGTCAAGGTGACGGTGGCCAAGCTGGAAGAGGAACAACTCGAAAGCGCGGTGGCCGATCAGTACGAAAAAAAGCTGGGCCTGAACGTCCAGGAACTGACCCCGGAACTGGCCAAATCCCTGGGCATCAAGGAAACGGAAGGGGTGCTGGTGGCCGGGGTCGAGCCGGGCTCACCCGCCTTTGAAGCAGGCTTGCGGCAAGGCGACGTGATCGCCGAGGTCAACCGCCAGCCGGTAACAAACCTGGCCGAATACGGGCAGGCCATGGGCGCCGCCCAAGCGGAAGGAAGCGTCCTCTTTCTGGTCAAAAGCAAGGGCCGCAGCCGCTTCGTGGCGATCAGGTTCAAATAGGAGGATCAGCCATGCTTAACCGTTTAAGCGCCTTCATCCTGCTGCTTTGCCTGTTGCCGACAACCCTGCTCAGCGGCTGCACCTACAAGGACCGGGTGGCGCCCCTTGATCTGCCCGATCCCGACCGGGGGGCGGTGGTGGTGGAGGGGGTTAAAATCGCGGCCCTCTCATTCGCCGATCCGGAGGCGGCCCGCAACGCCTTTGGCTTCGACGCCCGCCGGGCCGGGCTGCTGCCGGTGCAACTGACCTTCCAGAACGACGGCCCCGTGCCTATTTATATCAACCCGGAGCAGACCTTTCTCATTGACCGGCAGAACCTGGCCTGGCCGATCCTCTCGCTGGAAAAGGCCCAGGAACGGACCAGCGGCCATGTGGAAGTAGGGGAAACCATCAAGGAAACCGGCAAACCGGCATTGCTGCTGGGCGCGGCCGGGGCGGTGGCCGGAGCGGCCCTTGCCATCCTCACCGGCGAGGATGTCGGATCGGCGGCGGGCAAGGGCGTGGCAGTGGGAG
>DIKC01000127.1:0-15360 GCA_002421565.1 Desulfobulbaceae bacterium UBA5628
GGCCAGCCCTGGGAGGCGGCCGGCTGGCGGTGATCGTAAATCAGGGGCGGCGGAAAGACCCCCAGGATCGCCAGGGGCTGGTCGTCGGCCGGCAGCAGGGCGGCGAGGCGCGGCTCCAGCAAATAGCCGAATTCATAGGCCAGCCAGCCGGCCAGATAATAACCCTTGGCCAGCCATGCTTCCGCCTGCCGGAAAAATGCGGCCGGGTCAAGGCCGGGATCAAGCCGCAGCTCCGCCACCGGCTGCCGGAAGAGGAAGGAACGATAATTGTCCGGGGTGATCCGGCTGCTCTCCAGCAAAACAAAGGCTGGTTCCCGGTCAAGGGCGGCGAGCAAATGGCGAAGCTGCCGGTCGCTGAAGGGGCGGCCGGGCGGCGATGGGTTTTTTCCTTGCATGGCCGTTTTTTAACGGTTTAGCCCATGCCCTGGCAAGGTAAAAATCGGCCCGGCTCACTATCGCTTGCGGGAAAAAACGGAATCCTTTATATAAATATGAATTGCAAGCGTCGGCCGGACTGGCCGGCGACGGGATACCGGGCGTGGCATCAATGGCTCGCCGTGGTCACGGTGGGATTTGCGGTTTTGAGGAGGAAAACATGCTGATTGAAGACTGGATGGCCAAGAATGTTTTGACCGTGGATGAAAACACCTCCCTGATGCGGGCGACCCGGATCATGAAGGAAAACAATATCCGTCGCCTGCCGGTGGTTTCCCACGGCAAGCTGATGGGCATCGTCACCGATCGCGATGTCAAGGACGCCTCGCCGTCCAAGACCGCCTCCCTCGATATTCATGAACTGTACTATCTTCTTTCGGAAATGAAGGTCAAGGACGTGATGACCGTTTCGCCCCTTACCCTCAAAGGCAAGGACAGCTTGGAGATGGCGGCCCTGATCATGCTGGAGGATAAAATTTCCGGGGTGCCGGTGGTTGACGACAACGGGCATCTGGTGGGGTTGCTCAGCGAGACCGACGTCCTGCGCGGCTTTATCCGCAACACCGGGATCAAGGACGGCACCCATCTTTATGTCTTTGATCTGCCCGATTCCCCCGGCTCGGTGACCAAGGTGGTGGAGGTGCTGCGCCGTTTTGACTCCCGGGTAATCAGCGTCCTGACTTCCTTTGAGGATGCCCCGGAAGGGATCAAGCGGGTTTCGATCCGGATCTCGGTGGATGATCCGGCCAAGGGCGAGGCCCTCAAGCAGGAGTTGAGCGGCAATTTCACCGTGGTCTATCACGGCATCGATAACCTGAAGGATCGGCCGCGCCGAAAAGCCGCTGCCTGAAACAGCGCTTTTTCATTCGCCGGGGGCGGGCGATTCATCTTCCGGCGGCAGGTTGTCGGTGCGGAAGGCCTCCCAGGAGATGATCGCCGGCCGCCGTGACTGATCTGTCCCGGCCAGCCGATCGCCGCCGGACTCCTCCCAGCTTTCCGCCTCATCCGTTTCCTTGCGATCCAAGGGGTTATAGACCGGCCGCATCACAATCCCTTCCGGCATCGGGAATTCGCCGGCCGGGTAGCTGCTTTTGGCCTGCCGCATGAAATCCAGCCATATCGGAGCGGCGGCCCGGCCGCCGGTTTCGTTTTTACCCAGCGATCTTTTCTGATCAAATCCCATCCAGACCCCGGCGGTCAGTTCCGATGTATAGCCGATGAACCAGGCATCCATGTAACGGTCGGTGGTGCCGGTCTTGCCGGCGGCCGCGATTCCCAAGCCCTTGGCGCTCCGGCCGGTGCCGTCCTCGATCACTCCGGTAAGCAGGCGGGTAAGCTGATAGGCGGTGCGCGGATCCAGAGCCTGGCGGGGAGCGGCCTTGCTCTGCTCCAGGATTCTCCCCTTGCGATCGGTGATTCTGGTGATGAACTGGGGCGGCCGAAAGGCGCCCTGATTGGCAAAAGCGGCATAGGCCCCGGTCATCTCCAGCAATGAAACCTCGGAAACCCCAAGAGCCAGGGAAAGGGTGTTGCTCAAGGGGGTGCTGATTCCCAATCGGCGGGCCAGTTCGAGTACCGGGCTGAGGCCGGTTCCCTGCAAAATCTTGATGGTTACGATATTGCGGGAGTGAACCAGGCCGTCGCGGAGGGTGGTGGGGCCGTAAAAGCGATTGCTGAAGTTGCGGGGCTGCCACTGGTCGCGGCGGCTGGTGCCTGGCAGGCTGATCGGTTCGTCGATCAGGATGGTGGCCGGGGTCATGCCCTTTTCCAAGGCAGCGGCGTAGATCAGCGGTTTGAAGGCGGAGCCGGGCTGGCGCCGGGCCTGGGTCGCCCGGTTGAACTGGCTTTCGTTGAAATCCGCCCCGCCCACCGCCGCCCGCACCATCCCGGTCCGGTTCTCCAGCGCCAACAGGGCCGCCTGGGGCCGCGGGTCGGACGCTTCTTTTGGGTCGCCGGTCTGGCGTTTTTCCCAGGCCGCGATCCCTTCCCGTACCGCGCTGCTGGCGGCCTGCTGTAATTGCTGGTCAAGAGTGGTGTGAATCCGCAGTCCTCCCCGATAAAGCATTTCCCGGCCGTAGCGCTGTTCCGCCTGGTTTTTCACCTGCTGGAGAAAGTATTCGTTTTCCGGGGGGAATTCCTGGGGCGGCCCCCAGATCAAGGGATAGACATAGGCCCGGCGGGCGGCGGTGGGGGTGATGTGGCCGTCCTCCGCCATCCGGTTGAGGACGTAAGCCTGCCGCCGTTTGGCCAGGGTGTAATGGCGGAAGGGGGAGTAGCGGCTGGGGGCCTGGGGGAGGCCGGCCAGCAGCGAAATCTCGGCCAGATTCAGTTCCCTGGCGCTTTTATCGAAATAGGTCTGGGCCGCCGCCTCCACCCCGTAAGCGCCGCTGCCGAGGTAAATCTGGTTCAGATAAATGTGGATAATCTCGTTTTTGGAAAGCGCCCGGTCGATCCGGTAGGCCAGGATCGCTTCCTTGATTTTGCGGGTGTAGGTCTTCTCCCGGCTGAGGAGAAGATCGCGGGCCACCTGCTGGGTGATGGTGCTGCCTCCCTGCCGCCGTTCCCCGGCCCGCAAATTGCTGACCAGGGCCCGGAACACCGACCACCCGTCCACCCCGAGATGGTCGTAAAAGCGGGCATCCTCGGCCGCGATGAAGGCCTGGGGAAGGAGCGGCGGTAGTTCGGCCAGGGGCACCACGGTGCGGTTTTCGTCGAAGAGGCGGGCCGCCACCCGGCCGTGGCGGTCGTAAATCATGGTGGTTTCCGCCGGCCGGTAGCTCTCCAGGGAGGTGATATCGGGAATGTCGAGGGCGATGAAGAGATAGAGGGCGGCGCTGATCAAAACCGTCAGGCCGGCGCTGAGCAGGAGCAACAGGATCGCCAGGTGGAGGTGATTCCAGGGGCGGGGGCGGCGGGTTGGTTTGGCGGTCACCGTATCTTGTTCCGCAATAGTCAAGAGGTCAGGGGCACGGCCCCGGGGGAAATACCCTGGGACGGCTTGGATAATAGCCTTCCGGGCGGCAAAGGTCAACTGTGGGGGAGGATTGGCTGGTGGGCGCATTTTGCGTCCATCAGCCAATGGTTATGAATGGGCGCAAGATGCGCCCATTACTATCGGCGGCCAAGGGGCGGCTGCGGGAAGTTGGGTGAGGGGTGGGCGCTCCGGCAGTGGCTGGCCAAAAGCGGGCAGCGGTCGTTAATTATTTGGAAATAGTTATATATTTCTCTCTGTCATGGTTCCGCTTAAGGGGATTTTTGGGCTTCCGCTTTTCGCGTAATTGGCCTTTAAGGTTTTTCGCACAATAATAATTTGAAAAAAATATGCCCGACAGGTGAATAAAAAGTTGACAACGATTGTGTCAATTAATATCATCGGCCCAAAAGTAAGAGGTTGACGTTTTAAGCGTGCGGTTCAGTAAGGGCCTTGCGAGGCCGCAAGGTCGGCAAGGGCCGGTAAAAGTTCGGTAAGCAAAGGAGGTGAGCGCGGCAGGATTATCCGTAGCGGAAGGGAAATGCGAAAGTTCCCTTTTTCCGAAACCGCCATTTTGGAAAAAGGGGTGGATCCGTAAGCCTGGTTGGACAGATCGTTTGATTGAGGAGAAACAAGATGGAAGGATTATTTTTTCTGGTGTTCTGGCTTGGTTGCGCAGTACTCCATACCTTGTTCGACTTGAAGGTCAAACCCTTGATCCAGGCGCACAAAGAAGAGTGGTAGGCTTTGACGTGTACTTTGGAGCAAGGTTGGTGTCCGGCCGCCGTTGCGGTGGTTGCGACGATTATCAAGTTGAAACAAAATAAGGAGTCTGTCCCATGATGAATCTGATGTCCAGTGTCATTCCCCAGACCGGCCTTGCGGTCCGGTCGTCCCGTGCCTATAACCTGGCGATCCTGATCAGCGCCCTGCTGGCCGCGACCGGGGTGGCCTTCGGCTTGCACGCCCTCTATGTCGGCCATGAGCATACCTACGGGGTAACCCGGGAAGTGCCGTGGGGTTTGCTGATCTCCACCTATGTCTTTTTCGTGGTCACCTCCACCGGCCTTTGCCTGGTCTCGGCCATCGGCCATGTTTTTAACATCGAAGCCTTTAAGCCGATTGCCAAGCGGTCGGTCTTTCTGGCCATCGTCACCATCGTGGCCGGCTTTTTCGTAATCGGCTTCGAGATCGAAAATCCCTGGCGGATGCCGATCTACAACATGCTTTCCCCCAACCCCACCTCCAATATCTGGTGGATGGGCACCCTCTACGGCGCCTACCTCTTCTTTATGGTGGTCGAATTCGCTCTCCTCCAGATGGAAAAGCACAAGATCGCCGGGATGTTCGGCCTGGTGGGGGTAATCTCCGGGGTCGCGGCCCACAGCAACTTGGGAGCGGTATTCGGTCTGTTGAGCAGCCGTGAATTCTGGCATGGCCCCTATATGCCGATCTACTTCATCACCTCGGCGATGATGAGCGGTTGCGCGGCGGTGATTTTCTTCTTCTGGCTGGCCTACCGGGCTAACGGCTGGGAAATGAGCAAGAAGTTGCAGGATTCCCTGCACAGCGTTGCCAAGCTCGGCGCCACCCTGATCGCGGTGATCATGTTCTTCACCACCTGGAAGATGATTTCCGGGATCAGCGGTCAGCCCCACGGCAAATATGAGGCGATGATGGCCCTGATCAACGGCCCCTACTCGGTCAACTTCTGGGTCGGCGAGATCATGCTGGGGATGGTTATTCCCTTTGTCCTGATCCTGATGGCCCGGGGCCGGAGCCTGTCGCTGCTCTTCGTGGCCGCCGCTTCCTCGGTGGTTGGTATTTTTTTCATGCGTTATGATCTGGTGGTGATCGGCCAGTTGGTCCCCCACTTCCACGGCATGGGCATTAGCGACCTGCCGGAGCTTTTCTCCTACACCCCGTCCCTGCACGAGGTGATGATCACGGTGGGCGGCCTGGCCCTCGCCGCCATGGGTTTCCTCATGGGTGAACGGCTGTTCAAGGGCCATCTGTCCGAGGATCATTAATCACCACAAGGAGAAGCTCTTATGGCGGTCAAGAAAAAAACGGCTATCCAGCCTTTGCGCCCGGATTTGCCGATCTACCCCATCGGGGTTGCCGCCCGGCTGCTGGATGTCCACCCCCGCACCTTGCGCATTTACGAGGAGGAGGGGTTGATCAACCCCTCTCATCGGGGTGCCAGGCGGCTCTTTTCGCCCAACGACATCAAGTGGATCGGATGCTTGCGGTCGATGATCCATGATCAGGGGATCAGTATCCCTGGGATCAAAAGATTGCTGGCCCTGGCGCCCTGCTGGGAAATCGCCGATTGCCCGGCGGCGGTGCATGAAGAGTGCGCCGCCCGGGTCGATCGGGCCGCTCCCCGGAGTCTGCGTGTAGCCGGGGACGCAGTGGCGGAAAAAACGGCCAAAGCGGCTGAACGGGCAAAAAAAAACTCCAGCGCCGACCGCGGCCGGAGCAAGGCCGGGCGCTCATGATCCCGTTTCCGGTAAAGGAAGCGGCGGGCGCCGGCGGTTGCTCACGAGCGGCAGCGGGCTGGGAAGGGTAAAAGCGGCGGGCAATGGTTGCCGCTGATAAACAAGCAAGGCCGGGAAGGGAAGTTATCCCCTTTCCGGCCTTTTTTGTGGCGATCAGCGGCGGTTGAGATTTTCCAGGGGATGGCTTAGCTGGTAGCGTTCGATTTTGCGGCGGAGGGTGTCTTTGGAGATCCCCAAATCCCGGCAGGTGGCCATCTTTTTCCACTTGTTGCGTTCCAGGGCCTGAAGAATCGTTTGCCGTTCGCTCTCTTCCAGGGTGGGGGCCGAGGCCGGCGCTTCCGGCGCTCCGGTCATTGGGCCGCCGCCGGGGTTGAAGGGGTCGGGCAGGTGCTGGGGCATGATCAGGCCGCCGTGACAAAGGATAAAGGAATATTCGATCAGGTTTTCCAGTTCCCGGATATTGCCGGGAAAGTCGTGGGCCATGAGAATTTCCAGGGCCTCTTCGGAAAGACCGGCGATCTCCTTGCCCTGTTGGGCGCTGAATTGCTTGACGAAATGCGCGGTCAGCAAAGGAATATCCTCCCGCCGTTCCCGCAGGGGAGGCAGGTGGATTTTGACCACATTGAGCCGATAAAAAAGATCGTCGCGGAAGGCGCCTTCCCGCACCAGATTTTGCAAGTCGCGGTTGGTGGCGGCGATGATCCGGGCATCGGCCTTGACCGGCCGGTTGGAGCCCAGCGGTTCGTAAACTTTTTCCTGCAGAACCCGCAGCAACTTGACCTGAATCGCCTGGGGGATGTCGCCGATTTCATCGAGAAAGAGGGTGCCGCCGGCGGCGGCCGCGAAACGGCCTTCCCGATCCTGGCGGGCATCGGTAAAGGCGCCCGCCTTGTAGCCGAAAAGTTCCGATTCAAGCAGGGTTTCGGGCAGAGCCCCGCAATTGACCGCGATGAACGGCCCTTTGGCCCGGGGACTGGCATGATGGATGGCGCGGGCCACCAGTTCCTTGCCGGTGCCGGATTCGCCCAGGATTAGGACGTTGCTGGGGCTGGCGGCAATTTCCGGCAGCACCCGGAAGATATTTTCCATCTTACTGCTTTTGCTGACGATTTCTCCGAAGGTAAAGCGGCGCGGCAGTTGCCGCCGCAGTTCCGCCACCTGGGTGAGATCGCGGAAGGTCTCCACTCCCCCGATCACGTTGCCGGCCTCGTCCAGCAAAGGGGAGGCGCTGACGCTGACCGGAATTTCCCGGCCGGCGGCATTGCGGAACAGGACCGAACGGTTGGCCAGGGGGCGGCCGCTGTAAAGACTCTGGGCAATGGGGCAGTTGTCGCCGCAGATGCTTGACTGGAATATTTCGGAGCATGACTTGCCGATCACCTCTTCCCGTCGATGGCCGGTGATCTCTTCCGCCGCCCGGTTGAAGAGGGTGATCCGCCATTGGAGATCAACGGTGAAAACCCCGTCCGCCAGGCTTTCCAACACCAGCTCTGGGGAGGTGGTCGCGGGTTCGTTCTGTTCGTTGCCTTTCGGCATGGGCCGCCTTGGGTTGGGGGTGAGAGGGATTGATGACCAGCCTTTGCATTATTGGCAAAAAACGATTGAAAGTCAAATGATTGTCAGCGGAGCCGGGAGAAGCCGCCACCATCCGGATGGGACGGAAAATGCGTAAAGATTTGGTAAAATTTGACTTGACATCCAAGGCTGTCAAATTACAATGGCCTACGATTCAAAATCAGGCCGGTGGTAATTTTCCTGAATTAAATCATAAAGTTAGGAGGGGCGGCTGGGCCGTCTCGATTTATCGAACTTTGTTCGCCAATTTTTAAGGGATGAAGAACATGAAAATCAGCGATTGGGAAAAAAGCAAAAACGAGGGGGTGGATAACCTGCCCTCGGGGGAGCGTCGCCGCTTTCTCCAATTCGGTCTGGCCGTTACCGGGGTCTTCCTCGGCGGCTCGGTCTTGTCGCTCACCTCGGCCCGCAATGCCCAGGGCATGATGGGGCCGGTGCCGCCGGCCGGCAAATTCCCCTACAAGCCGCATTACACCATGGTCATGCGGCAGAACCGCTGCATCGACTGCGAACGCTGCATGGAGGCCTGCGTCAAGACCAACAACGTGCCTTCCTACGGCTACCGCACCACCATTCTGGAGCAAGTGCGCTCCTTGGGCGAAAATCAGACCGAGCGGGTCTTCATGCCGGTGCTTTGCAACCACTGCAACCGCCCGCCCTGCGTTCGGGTCTGCCCCACCACCGCTACTTACAAGGATAAGACCAACGGCATCGTGATGATGGATTACAAGCGCTGCATCGGCTGTAAGACCTGCATGACCGCCTGCCCTTATAACGCCCGTTATTTCAAGGAAGAAAACCGGGCCATCGACAAATGCAATTTCTGCATTGATACCCGTCTGGCCCAGGGCGAGAAGAAAACCGCCTGCGCCGCCGCCTGCCCGGCTCAGGTGCGGATCTTCGGCGATCTTACCGACAGTTCCAGCGAGGCCTACAAGCTGATTCACCGGCCGGAAAAGGTGGTCTGGGTGCTGCGGCCGGAAACCGGCGCCATGCCCAATGTTTTCTACATGAACGATTAATTCCGCGCAAAAGAGGGTATTGAATATGAAACGCCAATACAAAAAGATTGCCGCCCTGGCCGGCTCGTTGCTCCTGGCCGGATTTTTCAGTTTCGCCATTGCCGCCGGCCCCGCTGCCCAGCCGGCGGCCGAAGCCGCCCCTGCCGGCTACGATGAGGATGTGTACGGCCCGGCCGCGCCCATTCTTTGGAACAAGCCGGTGAAAGGGGTGATCTTCACCCACAAGACCCATACCATGGATATGGGTCTTTCCTGCGACGCCTGCCATGACGAGCTTTTCGAGATGATGGCCGGGGCGGCGGAAGAGAAGGCCGATTTCACCATGGAGTCCCTTTATGCCGGCAAGTATTGCGGGGCCTGCCATGATGGCAGCATGGCCTTTGCCTCCAACACCCGTTGCACCACCTGCCATATCGGCGTAAAGGGCATGAAGCGGATGTCCGGCGGCACCAAGGCCGCTACCCCGGCCCACTGAGCCGGCGACCTGACTGATCAACGTCGGCTTCTTCGGCCGACGGCAGTTGACAATGCGTTTGTTTAATTAAGGCTGGATACCCAAAGTAGGGGGTATCCAGCCTTTTTGTTTTCCGCTTTTCGTTCTTCCGTCCTTTTCCCTTTCAAGTATTCCGCGCCCTTACACCCTTTGTCTGAGCCCTTGCCCGGCCGGTTGATCGCCGAATATCGCCGATCAACCGGCGACCGGAATGGCCGAGGTTTTTTCGGAATTCGGGCGTATAATGCGCCCATCATCATATATCTATTTGAAGTGTCGATATTTTATTTTCGGCTCAGGGCTGCGTGGAAGAAGCGTTATTTGCTGACGAGAAATCCATCCAGGTCTGATTTTTTTTGGATAATTTATTGTTTTTACGTAATCTGTTTTAGTAGACGGAGCTCCCGCCCGTTTTGGTCGTAAGATGCGGCCTGGGCGTGGCGGCTATGGGCGCAAAGTACGCCCATAGCCGCAAATAATTTTAAGGTAGCAATTTAGGGGAAGTCTTGAAGGTGGCTGGAGGAGAAAAATATCGCCCTGATTTACGGGCATTTTTTTAATTTTATTAAACTCTGAAGGTGATTGCGGGCCGTCATGGCACACCCCTTGCTCTTGCTGGTGGGCAGACGACTGAACCAAGGCAGGAACAAGCTGAAAGCGAAAGGAGGTGACCACAACTAAAACGGCAATGCCCGCAAAGCCTCAATCACCGGGTGGCGGCCCGGTCGCGGCATTGGCGCAACCCTCAGGATACGGATCATCAAGCGAGTAAGGAAAGCGCGCTAATCGCAATCATATCATCAAACGGAGGACAGACAACATGGCAACAGCATTCTCACTCACCGAGCTGGCGGAACAGCGGGTGGCGACCCCGGGGGTCAACAAGGCCACCATCTTTTTTGTGCTCCTGACCCTGCTGGGGATCGGGGCCGGGCTTTATGCCCAGGTAGTCGGACACCATCACGCCTTTGCCAACACCAGGGAGATGTCCTGGGGGATCATGATCGCCGGCTATGCCTATTTCGCGATCATCTCCACCGGCCTTTGCCTGCTGGCGGTTTTGAGCCACATCTTCGGCAGCAACCGCTTGACCCCCCTGGCCAACCGGATGGTCTTTATGTCGATCGTAGTGATTTTCGGCGGCTTTCTGATTATCGGTCTGGAGCTGGAAAATCCCCATCGGATGTTGCTTTACAACATGCTCTCCCCCAACCTGACCTCCAATATCTGGTGGATGGGGACCCTCTACAGCATGGCGGTGGGCTTCATGTTCGTTGAGTTTTATCTGATTCTCACCAAGAAGTACTCCCTGGCGGTGGCCCTCGGGGTCTGCGGCGCCCTGGCGGAAGTGGCGGCCAACACCAATCTGGGGGCGGTTTTCGCCACCCTCGGCGCCCGTCCTTTCTGGTACGGCTCCCAGTTGCCCATTTACTTCCTGGCCTCGGCGGTAATGACCGGCGCGGCGGCGATCATCCTCTTCACCACTTGGGCGGCCAAGATGCGCGGGGAAGAGCTTGACCAGATCAGCCGTGACGGTCTGCAAGGAGCGGGCAAGGTAATGTTCACCACCCTGGTGCTGATAGTGGTGGCCACCACCTGGAAATTCATCGCCATGTTTGCCGGCGGCGTGGAAGAGGCCCGGATGGCTGCCCTGAGTTTGCTCCAGGGGCCGCTTTCCACCAACTTCTGGGTATTTGAAGTGGCGGTGGGGATGTTGTTCCCGATCATTATCCTCTCCTTTTCCCGGATGAAGAGCGTACCGGCCCTGTCGGCCGCCGCCTTGATGATTCTGGTGGGCGCCTTCTTCCAGCGCTATGATTTAGTGGTCGCCGGCCAGATCGTGCCGGTCTATCACGGCTGGGACGATCTGCCGAACTTCTTCGCCTACCTGCCTTCCCCGGCTGAGTTCCTCTCCACCCTGGGCGGTTTCGGGGTCGTGGGAGTTGGTTTCATCCTGGGCGAACGTTTCTTCGGCAAGGCGTTCCGTCCCACCGCCGGCCATCATTGAGATCCTAAAAGGTTCTTGCGGGCAGGGTTTGGTCTGCCCGCAAGAACCGCAGCCGAGTAAGGAGAACGACAATGATCCCGGAAAACAAGCCGATCTTCACCATCGGCACCGCCGCCAAGATGCTGGAGCTTCATCCCCGTACCTTGCGGATCTATGAAAACGAAAATCTGATCCGGCCGATTCGCAAGGGTCAGTGGCGCTACTACACCATGGATGACCTCAAGTGGATCGAATGCCTGCGGGACATGATCCACAGCCACGGCATCAGTATTGCGGCGATCAAAAAGCTGCTCCAGTACACCCCTTGCTGGAACATCGCCGAATGTTCGCTGGAAAAGCGCAAACAGTGCACCGCCTTCATGTCCAGCGGTCTGGTGCCGCGCAAGATTGAACGTGAACCACGCTCCGGCGGTCTCGCTGCCTGAACAGGAGCGGGATAACGGAAGAAGGAGACGACCATGAGTACCTTATCCCATTTTTTCGACAAAGAGGCGCCGGTGGCCATCCATCCCGAGGAAAGCGGCTGGTGGGCAAGTGTAACCATCAAACGGCTCGGCGAGATCGCCTGGGGCCTTACCGCCTTGGTGCTCTTCCTGATCATGGGGCCTTTTGCGGTGATCGCGGTGATCGCGGCGCTGGCCTCGATGGTGCCCGGCCAGGAAGGCAAGACGGAACCCAAGAGCGTCGGTGAGCAAGAGCCGGCCTACTAACTAAGCAAGTCTGGGAGGAGTTCGGCGGGAAAAACTAAACGAAGGAGAGACGGCGATGGCTGAAATGAGAAAGGCCGCCCCCGATTGGGGAGCGGCCTTTTTTAATGCCCGCGGCAAGTAAGCGATCAGCTTATTTGGTGTGGCAGTCGTTGCACTTGGTGGGGCCGTTCTTGCCGTTGTGACCTTTCTTGTGGCAGTCGAGGCAGGTGGCATGGCCGGTCTTCATGTCCCAGGCGGAGGTGTCCAGTTTGGCCCCGTCCTTGTGGCAGGTGGCGCAATCCATCAAGTCCTGATGCTTCTTGTGGGCGAACTTCACCGGCTTTTTGCCGTCGGCCTTGATGGTGATCTCGGCCGGGCCGGAATCAGCGGCATTGACAACGCCGGTGGTGTAAGCCCCGAAGCCGAGGGCCAGGGCAAAGGCGGCGGACAACAGAATGGTCTTTTTCATGCGTTCTCTCCTTGTAGTGAATTTTATCCGATACGGCTAACCGATATGGCTTGCCTGCTCTACCGAGCGTAATGCCGCTTTTTATACCCGGTTGCGGATTGTCATGTCAAGCATCTATTTGCTTCGGAGTTAGGGTAGAGTGTTTGCCGGCCCCCTTCCGGCCGGAGATTAAAATTATCCGGCGGGTGATAGTTTTTCTTGTTATCATATGGTGTCTTAGCCCGGCCCGCATCCTTCGCTTTCAGGTGATATTTTGCGTCAACCCGCCACCATCTTTCCGACCCTGCTTCAAGGGGTGATCCGCAGCAAGGCGTCCCTGGCCGGAAGCATTATGTTCGTTGTACTCTTTCCGGTTCTGCTGGTGGTGGTTTTGATCGACCTGGCCGGAGGCGTTGAGAACCCTTACTACGGCCTGCTTCTCTATCTGACCTTGGTCCCCCTGCTGCTGATCGCCCTGCTGCTGATGGCTGTCGGCCTGTGGAGAGGACGGGCGCACGCCGCTGATCCGCATTTATATAGTTATGAATTTTTTAAGGAGCAGTTGCTGGTGCCGGAACGCTACCAGCGTCTCCGCCGTTTGTTTCGGTTCGCCGTTTCCCTGGCCGCAGTTTTTTTCTTTGCCCTCGGAGTGGCGGCCCATACCGGTTATCATTACGCCAATTCGATGGAATTCTGCGGCGTTCTTTGTCATGCGGTAATGGAGCCGGCCTATATTACCCATCAAAACTCCCCCCATTCGCGGGTACGCTGCGTGGTCTGTCATAACGGCCTGGACGGTGTCGGGGAACATAGTTCGCGGTGGGCCGGGATCAGACATTTTGTCGCCACCATTAACGGTGTTGCCGGGACATCCGTTAATACTCCCATCCATAGTCTTCAGCCTTCCCGTAAAACCTGCGAGGAGTGTCATCAACCGGATAAATTTCACGGCCATAAGCTCTATTTTCGGGATACCTTCCTGCCTGACGAAGAGAGCAGTCCAATGCGGATCGCGATGATCATCAAGGTAGGCTCCGGAGGCGATTCCGCGCGCGTGGCCCAAGGGATCCACTGGCATATCTCGCCAAACCATCAGCTCTCATATCTGTCAACTGATCCGGCCGGAAATCGGGTGGTTCGGGTGCGTCTGGTCGCGCCCGACGGCCAGGAAACCGTTTATTTTAAAGAAGGGGTTACGCATCCTGTTAACGGTTATGAAAAACAACTGAATGACTGCCTTGATTGCCATGTTCGTCCCACCCACGTTCTGCTGTCGTCGGAAGCAGCCATTGACCAGAAAATTTTGATTGGCCTGATTCCGCGCAACCTTCCTTTCAGCAAACGCCAGGCCCTGGCGGCGATCACCGGCGATTACCGGGACTCGGCCGCCGCCCGTCAGGGGATTGCCAGCCGTTTGCAAGAGTGGTACGCGGAACATTATCCGGAGTTGATCGCCATCCGTCCCGATCTCCTGGCCAGGGCGATTGCCGGGGCGCAACAGGCCTATGCGGAAAACGTCTTTCCGGAGAGGCGGCGCGGTTGGGTCAACATTGAGAGAAGCCACCCTGATTTCGGATGCAATCCAGACCAGGCCGGCTGCTTCCGTTGTCACGACGGTTCATTAAAGAGCGCCGATGGCGGTAAGGTTATTTCCCGCGCCTGTGATACCTGCCACGTTGTTCTGACCCAATATCAACCGTTGATCGAGGGTGGGGGGGCGGCCATCGAAAGCGAGGGCAAGCGGCCATGAATATGCTAATCATCCTCTTGCTGGTCGTGTTTATTGTTTTGATTTTTGGTGGGATTTTGTTGTCAATCGAGGTTGCCATGCGGCTCGGACATCGGCTGCTGGAAAAGAGTCATGATCTGGAACATGAAATCGGAGAACGGCATAGAGCCCAGTTGCGGGCCGAGACCTCCCTGGGTGAAAAGGAGCTACTGCTGCGGGAAATCCATCATCGGGTTAAGAATAACATGCAGATTGTCTCCAGTCTCCTGCGTCTGCAATCCCGCCAACAGGATGATCCCGTCACCAAGGCGATCCTTGATGACAGCCGGAGCCGAATCAGCGCCATGGCCCTGGTCCATGAAAATCTTTATCAGCCGGACAATCTGGCCAAGGTATCCTTGCGGCCCTATATCCAAGAGCTGGCCATGAATCTTTTTGCTTCCTACAATATCGAGCCGAGCCGTATCGTTTTGATCACCGATGTGGAACCGATCTCTATTAATATTGAAACCGCCACCCCCTGCGGTTTGATCATCAACGAACTGGTGACCAACAGCTTGAAATACGCCTTTCCCGGCGACCGGTTGGGGGAGATCAGGATCGACTTTAAACGATTGGCGGACGGCGTTTCCTTGCAATTGCGGGTGGCGGACAACGGGGTCGGCCTGCCCGCTGACCTGGATGTGCGTCGCGGCAAGAGTCTCGGCCTGCAACTGGTGGTGAATCTGGTCGAGAATCAATTGCAAGGAGAACTGCTGGTGGAGCGGGGGCAGGGCGTTGCGTTCCTTGTAACTTTTAAGGAAATCGGCTATGAAAAGAGAATCTAAGCCCGACCGTGACGTGACAGCGACAGCGAGGTGAGGGGATGAGCAGAGCAAAAATCCTGGTGGTTGAGGACGAATGGATCATCGCCAACGATATCAAGGACAGTCTGATTGAGTTGGATTACCGGGTGACCGCCATCGCCTCCTCGGGCGAGGATGCCCTGGCCAGGGTGGAGGAAGATCCGCCCGATCTGGTGCTGATGGATATTGTGCTGAAAGGCGCGATGAACGGCATTGAAACGGCGCGGGCAATCCGCGCCCGGCGCGACATTCCGGTGATCTATCTCACCGCCTACGACAATCAGTTTCTGGTCGATCAGGCCAAGCAGACCGAAAATTTCGGTTATCTGCTCAAGCCTTTCAAGGACCGGGAGCTGCACATCGCCATCGACATGGCCCTCCACCGCAAACAACACCGTTAAGTAGCGGGAAATAAGTGGTGGGGACGGATTTAAAATCTGTCCCCGATAGTCCCCGCTTACGCCGGAAGTATTACCCCCCGTAGCTGTGGAGGCCGGAGAGGAGGAAGTTGACTCCGTAGTAGGTGAAGACCACCGCCAGGAAGCCGAGGATAGCCAGCCAGGCGATCCGCTTGCCGCCCCAGCCTCTGGTAAAGCGGGCATGGAGGGTAGCGGCGTAGAGGAACCAGGTGATCAGCGACCAGG
>DIKC01000127.1:15370-19564 GCA_002421565.1 Desulfobulbaceae bacterium UBA5628
CCCCAGGCGGAATTGGCCCAGACCGCGCCGGTGATGATCCCGGCCGAGAGCCAGAGGAAGCCGAAGACAATGGTCTTATGGATCAGGTCGTCGATGGTTTTCAGGTCCGGCAGGGTGGCGAAAAGACCTTCGCTCTTTTTTTCCTTAAGCAGATACATGATGGCAAAACCGGCGGCCACCGCAAAGGCGGCGTAGCCGATGAAGCAGGTCACCACATGGGCGATCAGCCAGTTTGATTGCAAGGCCGGGATCAACGGTTTGATCTCCTTGCCGAACTGGGGGGAGAAAGAGGCGTAGGCCATGCTCAGGAAGGCAAAGGGTACGGCAAAGGCCCCCAGGTTGCGGTTTTTGTATTTCCATTCCAGTCCCAGATAAAAGCCGCCGATGCACCAGGCAAAGAAGACCAGGGATTCATACATGTTGGAAAGCGGCGCATAGCCGATTCCCATCTGGTGGGATTCGATCCAGCGCAGGCCGATGCCGGCGGTGTTGATCGCAAAGGCGGCGACCAAGGTGATGGTGGCGATGATGCCCGGCCGGCTGGCCCGGAAGACAAAGATCCCGATATAAAGAACCGCCGCCGCCAGATAGGCGAAAGTGGTCAGACCGAGAAGGGTTGAGCTGGTCATGATCAGGCCTCCTTGCTGTTGAGCGTTTTATCCAGTTTGAGTATGGCGATCAGGGCCTCGAAGCGGCGATCAAAGGCAAGGCGATTTTTGTTGCTGGCGCCGCTGACCAGAATTTGGCTGCCTTGGCCGCCGGGAGTAATATAAACCCAGAGCCGCTGGTGGGAAAGGAAGAAAGCAACGTAGAGACCGACCAGCATCAGGGCGCAACCCAGGTAGACGGTCCAGACCCCCGGATCCTTGGCGACCTGGAGACCGGTGGCGTAAAGCTGACGGTTTTCAATGGTGAAGTTGCGGCCCGGCCGCTCCACCGTCACCTCCTGCTTGTCCCCCATCCAGAAGACCGATGGCTCGGCGCTACCATCGGTGAACCAGATTTTTACCCTTTGCGCCATGCCCTGCCGGTTGCTCATCAGGTTGACGATCCCGAAGGAGATGTCGGTATCCGGCCAGGAGAACTGGCGGCCCGGCGGGACACGGAAGAACTTTTCCTCGCCGCTTTCCTGGTTGCGGATTCTCAACATGAATTCCTGGAGCGGCTCGTAGCTTGACTGATAGAAGGTCAGTCCCCGATAGTCCAGGGGATCGTTGACGATAATCGATTTGTGGAAAGTGGCCTCGCGGGTCGGGTCGATGACCGCCAGATCGGAACGGTACTCCTTGGGCATGCCGTTATCGTAATAACTGATGTCAAAGCGGTTGCAGCGCAGTTCAAAACCCAGCGGGATCGGCCGGCCGCTGCCGCGCTGGTAAATTTCGGTGGTGGAAGCGCCTTCCGGAAGCATGACGCTGGCCTTGAAGCCGAAGAAGGTGCCGATCATCGCCCCGGCAAAGATCACCAGGATGCTGAGATGGACGGCGTAAACTCCGAGCCGGCTCCAGGCTCCCTGCTGGGCAAAGATGAGGGTTCCTTCCCCCCGATCCCGGCGCTCGCTTTTTTCCCAGCCGGTTTCGGCCAGCAGTTGCTGAAGACGCTCGGCGGCGGCCCCGGCCGGCAGGGCGGTGACCGCATGATGCTGAAGTTGCATTTTAGTCAGCCGTTCGGGCTCGGTGGCCAGATTATCCAGCACCACCATCCGCCAGACATTGGGCAAACGTTCGATGCTGCATACCACCAGATTAACCGCAAACAGGCTGAGCAGGGCGACGAACCACCAGGAACCGTACATATCCGGCACGTCAAGAACCTGGAAGAGACGTGCCAGCTCCGAGCCATATTCCTCGACATAGAAAGCCGGCGGTCGTCCTTGGGGGATCAGGGTACCGATGATCGAAGTGGCGGCCATGATGAAGAGGGTGACCAGAGCGAGCTGGACCGAGGCGAAAAATCGCCAGATCGTATTCTGTTCTTTTGTCATAAGATATCTTGGGTTGGAGTTGCCGGCGGAAATTGCCGGAGATGAAGGTCAATTTAATGCTCGGGTTTTTACCCGCATCCCTGCCTTGAGTCAATCAAAATCATGGTTGTTAAGGTCAAGAGACATTGGCGAGGATTTTTTGTTCCGGGAAATTTAGGTCATAAAAAAACTTGTCAAGGCGGGCGAGAAGGGGTATAGATGTCGGTCTTTCAAAACATACCTGGCCCGGCGAGGGCCGTTTGCAAAGGAGTGTATGATCATGTCCAGAGAATGTGAAATTTGCGGCAAGAAACCCGCCACCGGCAACAATGTCAGCCATGCCCACAATAAGACCCGGCGGCGCTGGTTGCCCAACCTGCAAAAAGTCAGAATGGCCACCCCTTCCGGCAATGCCAAGCAGGTGCGGGTCTGCACCCGTTGCCTCCGTTCCGGAGCGGTAGTCAAGCCGTAAGCTTCGGCAATACCAAGTCCCATATTTTTGCTTGATCAGCCCCGGCGGCCCTCCTCGAGATGGCGGCCGGGGCTGTTTTATTTGCGGCGGGCCTCGCTGACCCCGTCCAGTTGCTGGAGATGTTGCAGCACTACTCCCAGGTGATCGAGACTGGCCACTTCCACCACGACCTGGAAACGGGCCATCCCGCCGTTCAAGGTGGCGGCCTCCAGGTGGACGATGTTGGCGTCGTCGCCGGTGATGCTGTTGCTGACCGCGGCCAATAAGCCCTTCTGGTCGCGGGCCATGATCTGGATCGAGGCCCGGTGGCTGGTCTTGGCCTCGGCGGCCCAGCTCACCCCGATTCGCCGTTCCGGCTCGCTGGCCAGGAGGTTGGGGCAACCCGCCTTGTGAACCGTGATCCCCCGGCCGGCGGTGATGAAGCCGACAATCTCGTCGCCCGGCACCGGCAGGCAGCAATTGGCGATCTTGGTCAGGATGCCGCTCGCTCCTTCCACCCGGATGATTTCCTCGCTTTTCCCCTTGCCTGCTCCCCGGCTGCTCGGCGCTCGTTCCAAGGCCGCGGCCTCGACCGCCGCCTCTTCCTTCCGCCGCAATTCCTCCGGTTGCAGGAGCCTGAGGATCGCCGCCACCGTCAGCTTGCCGGCCCCCACCTTGCGCATCAGGTCGTCCACCGTGTTGCTGGCCAGGGACTTGAGAATTTCCTTGAGGTGGCCGGTCTTGATGAAGCGTTTGAGGCTGATGTTGTGCTTGCGCAGCGCCCGTTCGCAGATTTCCCGGCCGCTCCGCAGGTGCTGCTCCCGTTCCTGCTGGTTTAACCATTGGCGAATCCGGTTACGCGCCCTGGCGGTCTTGACCAGATTGAGCCAGTTGCGATTGGGTTGCTGGTTGGGGGAGGTGATGATCTCCACCACATCGCCGTTTTTGAGGGGGGTGCGGAGGGGGCTGATCTGGCCGCTGACCTTGGCCCCGGTGCAGCGGTTGCCGACTTCGGTGTGGATGGCGTAGGCGAAATCAAGCGGGGTGCTGCCCTTGGGAAAACCCTTGACCTCGCCGGTGGGGGTGAGGACGTAGATTTCATCCTCGTAAAGTTCGCCTTTGACCGTTTCCAGGAGTTCCTTGGGGTCTTCCAGTTCCTGAAGCATCCCCACCAGCTGCTTGAGCCACTTGAAGAGTTTGACGTCCCGGCTGGTGGCGGCCTTGCCCTCCTTGTAGGCCCAGTGGGCGGCAATTCCCTCCTTGGCGATTTGATCCATCTCCTCGGTGCGGATCTGGATTTCCATGAAATCGCCGTTGGGGCCGATCACCGAGGTGTGCACCGACTGATAGCCGTTGGCCTTGGGGTGGCTGATGAAATCCTTGAACCGCCCGTCAATCGGGGGCCAGAGGGAATGGATCACCCCCAGGGCCTGGTAGCATTCCTGGACGGTGTGAACGATGATCCGGAAAGCGACCTTGTCGTACACCTTGTCCAAGGTGATGTTCTGCACCTTCAGTTTTTTGTGGATGCTATAGAGATGCTTGGGCCGGCCCAGGATTTCGAAGTCGGCGAGACCGCTGGCCCGCAGGTTGCGGGTGAGCAACTCCTTGATCCGTTCCACGTATTCCTCGCGGTCGGTCAGGGAGGCGGAGATTTTTCCGGCCAGGTATTGATAATCTTCCGGATTGAGATAGGAAAAGGCGAAATCCTCCAGTTCCCGTTTGATCCAGTCGATCCCCAGGCGGCCGGCCAGGGGGGCGTAGAGATCCATGGTTTCCT
>DIKC01000079.1 GCA_002421565.1 Desulfobulbaceae bacterium UBA5628
ATTTTCTAACCGGACATCACTGGGATATGCCTGTTATTCCCGGTTGAGGGCGGCGCGGATTTTGTTCGCTAGATCGGTGAGGGAAAAGGGCTTCTGCAGAAAATGGATGCCTGCCTCAAGCAGGCCGTTGTGGGCGATGATGTCGGCGGTGTAGCCGGACATGAAGAGGCAGCGGGTATCCGGTCTAAGCGCCCGTAGTTGACGGGCCAGTTCCTGGCCGTTGATTTCCGGCATTACCACGTCGCTCAGCAACAGATCGATCGACCCGGGATGTTCCATTGCCAGTTGCAGAGCCATGCTCGGAGCAGGGACGGCCAGAACCCGATAACCGAGTCCCTCAAGCATTTTGCGGGTAACGTCGAGAATCGTCGCGTCATCCTCCACCAGCAGGATGGTTTCCGGGCCACCGGTGGCCGACAACGGCTCCGATTGGTGCGCCGTTGCCGGCGCATCGTCCAACTCATGGCGGGGGAGGTATATCCGGAAGATGGTGCCTTGTCCCGGCTCACTGTAGAAGTTGATAAAGCCCTGGTTCTGCTTGATGATCCCGTAAACGGTGGCCAGGCCCAGGCCGGTGCCTTTACCCACTTCCTTGGTGGTGAAAAAAGGTTCGAAAAGATGGCGCTGGGTTTCCCGATCCATGCCGGCGCAGTAAGCTTCGTCCAGGCTGACGTTGTTGGTTTCAATGCTGATCCGGCCGGTGTCGGCAATGGCATCCCGGGCATTGACGCAGAGATTGGCGAGAATCTGGTCCACCTGGCCGGGGTCGATTTTCACCGGCCAGAGGTCAGGGGTGGGCTGCCAGACCAGCTCGATATCCTCGCCGATCAGCCGATGCAGCATTTTGAGCATAGCGGTAACCGTCTCGTTGAGGTCAAGCTTTTGCGGGGTGACCGTCTGTTTGCGGGCAAAGGCCAGCAATTGCCGGGTGAGGTCGGCAGCCCGCTGGGCTGCCGTATGAATTTCCCGTACTTCGGCGTGGCCCGGATCCTCAGGTTTGATTAGCCGCAGGGTGAGCTCGGCATAGCCCTTGATCACGGTCAGCAGGTTGTTGAAATCGTGGGCCACGCCGCCGGCCAGGGTACCGATCGCTTCCATTTTTTGGGACTGATGGAGCTGGCTCTGCAGCATTTCTTCAGCCTTCCGCCGTTGCCTTCGGTTCCGGGTTTCCGCCAGCTCGCGCTGAACCGCCGGCACCAAGCGGGCCAGCTTGTCCTTCATCACGTAATCCCTGGCTCCCTGACGCATGATTTTGGTGGCGGTCTCCTCGCCGACCGCTCCGGAAACCAGGATAAAAGGCAGGTCAAGCTCGCGTTCGCGGAGCAAATCCAGAGCCATCAGGCCGCTGAAGCCCGGCATGGCGTAGTCGGAAAGCACCAGATCCCACTCCTGCCGATCAAGCGCCGCTTTAAGCTGCTCGGCCGTATCGACCCGGTCGAAATCCACTTCGTAGCCGCCCTTGCGCAAGGTGCGCACAATCAGGGCTGCGTCGTCGTCGGAATCCTCGACCAGCAATAGCCGGATCTTCTCAGCCATTATTCCGCCTTCCTGCTAGTGGTCGCCGTTGAGCGGCGGCCCTTGGTTCAGCACCAACCAGTAAACTCCCAACTGGCGGATCGCCGCGCTGAATTGGTCAAAATCAACCGGTTTGCGGATGAAACTGTTGGCCCGCAACTGGTAACTTTGCAAACGATCTTGTTCCTCATTGGAAGTGGTCAGCATCACCACCGGCAGCAGCTCGGTTCGGTGGTCGGCCCGAATCTGCTTGAGTACTTCCAGGCCGCTGAGTTTGGGCAGTTTGATGTCTAGAAGCACCAGTTCCGGTAGATCGTTGGGGTTGCGATCGGTATATGCCCCGCGCGCAAAAAGAAAATCAAGAGCCTCGGCCCCGTCTCTGGCGACTACCACCTGATTGAGGATATTATTTTTTTTCAGGGCCCGGATGGTCAGCAGTTCGTCGTCCTGGTTGTCTTCAACCAAGAGGATTATTTTATTTTTCATCAGTTTGCTCCTTTGCTTACAGGGTGAAATAGAACGTGGCCCCTTTGTTGACTTCGGCCTCGGCCCAGATCCGGCCTCCGTGGCGGTGAATTATCCGCTGCACGGTGGCCAGGCCGATGCCGCTACCCTCGAATTCCTGGCCGCTGTGCAGGCGTTGGAAGGCGATAAAAAGCTTGTCGGCGTAGGCCATGTCAAAGCCGGAACCATTGTCTTGAACATAGCAGATTTCCCGGCCATCCTTCAGGATCCGTCCGAAACTTATTTGGGCCTGGGCGGCTTTGCCGGTGAATTTCCAGGCGTTTCCCAGCAGATTGTCCATGACCGCCCGGAGCAGAACCGGGTCGGCTTTCACTTCGATACCCTGCTCAATAGCTAATTTAACCAGTCGATCCGGCGCGCCTCTTTGTAGCTCGGCCATGATTTCTCCGGCCATCTCGCTTAAATTGACCTTGCTCCGTTTGATCTCGCCTCGAGAAAGGCGGGAGAGTTGCAGCATGTCGTCGATCAATTGCCCCATTCGGACGCAGCCGGCCCGAATTCGGCGAATATAATCCCAGCCGTTTTCGTCGAGCTGCTCCTGATAATCCTCGAGCAGGGCCAGGCTGAAGCCGTCGATCCCGCGCAACGGCGCCCGCAGGTCGTGGGAGACGGAATAGGCGAAGGCATCCAATTCCCGATTGGTGTCGGCCATTTCTTCCTCGGCCCGCCGCCGGAGTTCTATCTCCCGCTCCAATGGCGCCAGAGCCAGGCGGCGAAAGACCAGCCAGATCAGCAAACCCAACACGATGGTGATCAGCATGGATACCGCCAGCAGACGGTTGCGCATCATGGTGATCAGTGCTTCGGTGTGGGCGTAGTCCTTGCTCATGGTCAGGGTCAGCAGATGCTGGCCCTGATAGACCACTTCTTGTCGCCGGTTGATGATATAGGGCGAAGCGGAATCACGGGAAAAACTGCTCAGCCGTTGCCCGGCCGGGGTGTGGGCTTCGAAGAGGATGATATCCTCGTGGCTGGCGACCCACTGTTGCAAGAATTGTTCAACGTCGGCGAATTGGTATTTGAGGAGCGGTTCGGTCAGGAAGGTGGCGGCTGCTTGCAAATGTTGGGTAAGCTCGGCTTCCGTATCCTGAAGATAGGCCTGGCGTTGCTGGCTGATCAGGGTGAGGTTGATCGGAACGAGCAGTAGCAAGAGCACCGCCAGCATGGCGGCGATCACCTGCCGGTAGGAGAATACTTCCGGGTAATGGCGGCTGGCCTGCTTAGTCACCGATAACGGATCTCATCATCTTTTCAAGCTGATCGTAATCCTTGGCCTCGACCGGGACCAGGCCGGTAATATTTCCCTTGATGGCGCCCATGATTTCCTGGCCCTGCGGGTGCTGTTTGATGGCCAGCAACAGGGTGCGCAGCCTTGCGACCAGTTGCGGCGGCAGGTCGGAGCGAGTGACAAAGATATGATCCGGCACCGGCGGGCTGGTGGCCAAGGCCCGGAGGCCGCGCTTGCTATAAGCTTCAAAGACTTCATCCTTGACCGCCCCGGCGTCGAAATATCCCCCCAGCACCGCCAAGGCCACGTCATGATGGGATTTGAGGTGATCGTGCCGCTTAAGGTCGGCGAGGGTGACCCCCGCCTCTTGCAGCATGGCCCGCGGCACGATATAGCTCATGGTTGAGTTTGGGTCGCCGAAGGCAAAGCTTTTCCCTTTCAGGTCGGTCAGGGAATTGCCGGCAAAATCACGCGGTACGATGATCATGCCGCGGAAAAATGGGGAGCCTTTTTCTTCGAGTTTGGCCAGTAATGGCTTCGGGCTGTATTGGCGGCGCATGGCGACATAACCGGCCGGGCCCATGAAGGCCAGATCCGCGTGGTTCTGGCCGACGAAATCGATATGGCTCTGGTAGCTCGATTGGATTTTTACCCTGACCGGCTGGCCAAGCTCTTTTTCAAGGTAGGCGGCCAAGGGGGCGAAATGGTTCACCAGTTCCGTGGCCGGCAGGTAGGGATGGATCCAGAGATCCAATCCTTTGCCTGTTTGGGCCTCTGTTCCGGGCGGACGACAGAGGAGGAAGAGGCTGCCGAGCAGGATCAGAAAGAGCGGCTTTTGCCAGTTTAAAAATTTAGGTGGGCGCATGAATTCTTATAGTGGAGCCGGGACGTGGCTGTCAACAGCTAAGCAAAACAATCCTTGAAAGAAACGGCGCTTTGCGGTTACCTACTGGGTGCCCGATGTTGCGGTTTAAGCTTTGCCTGAGAGGAGTAACCAAATCGCCACTTTAAGCGGAAATATCGCCGGGTTGAAACCGGCGCAGTTGAAGGGGCTGGAGCGGCTCGGCCGCCGCCGGACCCCGCCCGATCTGGTGCTGACCCCGGAACTGGCGCGGGAAATGGCCGGGTTGTCGGCGGAAATCGGCCGCCAGTTGGGGTTGCTCCTCGACCGGAGCGGGCAGGTGATTTTTGTCCTGGTCGGAGACCGCAAGGGGATCATGATTCCGGCCCTGGGGCAGGTGCGGGCGGCCGGCGGCCGTTTGCGGGGTCTGCGTTGCGTCCACACCCATCTGGCCGGCGAGGAGATCAGCGAGGATGATTTCATGGACCTCCTCTTCCTTCGCCTGGATTTGATGAGTGTGCTGAAAATCACCCCGGACGGCCTGCCGGAGCGGCTCTACAGCGCCCATCTGAGTCCGGCCCCGGTAAACGGTCATAACTGGGTGCTGCTGCCGCCGGTGGTGGTTTCGCAACAATCCCATACCCTACGGGAGCAGATCGCGGCCCTGGAAGAGGAATTTTCCCGGGCCGCCCCCTTGCGGGAGGTGGATGCGGGCCGCGACCGGGCCATTCTGGTCAGCGTCAGCACCG
>DIKC01000064.1 GCA_002421565.1 Desulfobulbaceae bacterium UBA5628
AAAGGGGGCCAAAGCCTCGGCCAGGGTGTCGTAGCGTTGTAGGGCGTCGATCAAAGGGGCGGCGTGGTGGGTGGCGGTTTTCAGCATCCGCTCCCGATCCGGCTCTTCACCGCCCGCCACGATCAGGGCGGGAATCCCCAGGTTGCGGGCAATGCGGGCCGNNACGACAATGAGCTGCGAGATCCCCATGTTGGCGGCCACCCGGGCCGCGGCCCCGATGTTTTCCGGATATTTGGGCTCCTTTAAGACAATGGCGGCAGTGGCCAGAATGGGGAGCGCCGCCTTCATCCAAAGCCGAAAATATTCTTTTTGCGCTGGGGCCGGGACGATTTTTTAGCCGCCGGAACCGGCGTCCTACTGCCCGATTCCTCGGGGTTCACATCCTCGGCCGGTTGTTCAGCGGCGAGGACAAAACTCAAGCGCCGCCGTTCCCGATCCACCTTGACCAGCCGCACCCGGATCAGGTTGCCGATCTGGTAGGTGCGATTGCTGCGGCGGCCGATCAGGCGGTGGCTCTTTTCGTCCACTTCGTAATAATCGTCGGTCATGTCGGCCAGGGCCACCGCCCCGCTGACCATCAACTCGGTCAACTCCACAAAGAGGCCGAAGGCCGCCACCCCGGAGATCACGGCCGCGAATTCCTCCCCGACCTTGTCCGCCATGTAGAGGGCGACCAAGCGCTCGACCACGTTGCGTTCCGCCTCCACTGCCAGTCGTTCCCGGCGGGAGAGGAATTCGCCCGCCTCGGCGGTGTCCCGCCCCTCCCCTTTGTCCGCCTGGGCCGCCAAAGCACGATGAACCATGAGGTCGGGATAGCGCCGGATCGGGGAGGTAAAATGGGTGTAACAGGGCGAAGCCAGCCCGAAATGGCCGACGTTGCGGGGGGCATAGCGGGCCTGCTGCATCGCCCGCAGCAATAGATTACTGACGATGTATTCCTTGGGAGTGCCGGCCACCAGGGCCAGCACCTGGCCGAACCAGGCCGGGCCGCTGCCGGTGGGCAACTCAAGGCCCATGCAGCGGCCGAATTCCGCGAACTCCGCCACCTTGGTCGGGTCCGGCTCCTCGTGAATCCGGTAGAGGGTGTCGATCTTGGCGGCCGCCAGATGGTCGGCCACCGCCTCATTGGCGGACAACATGAACTCCTCGATCAGCTTGTGGGCCATGTTCCGCTCGGAACGGCTGATCGAGGCGATCGCCCCGTCCTCGTCCAGGGCAATGGCCGCCTCGGGAATTTCAAAACCAATGCTCCCCCGTTCCATCCGCTGCCGGTTGATCATCGCCGCCAGCCGCCCCATCTCTTCCAGGGCCGGCAGCACGTCGGCGTATTGCTTCCGCAGGGCCGGGTCGTGGTCGCTCAGCATCGCCGCCACCTTGGTATAGGTCAGCCGATGATAACTGTTGATCACGCTTTTGACGAACCGGGCCTTGCGCCGCCGCCCCTTGCCGTCAAACTCGATAATGGCGGTAAAGGCGTAGCGGTCCTCCCCCGGCACCAGGCTGCACAGGCCGTTGGAGATTCGCTCCGGCAGCATCGGCACCACCTTGGAGGGGAAATAAACGCTGGTTCCCCGGGCGTAGGCCTCTTGGTCGAGGGCGGTGCCGGGCCGCACGTAGTGGCTGACATCGGCAATCGAGACGTAAAGGCGGAAGCCCTTGCCGCTGCTTTCCAGGGCCACCGCGTCGTCAAAGTCGCGGGCGGTTTCCGAATCAATGGTCACATGGGGAATCTTGCGCAGATCGGTGCGGCCCTTATCCACCCGCACCTTGGCGGAAAGGGCTTCGGTCTCGGCCAGGGCCTCATCGCTGAAGACAAAGGGCAGGGCAAAGGCGCGGATCGCCATTTCGGTCTGCACCTCCGGCCGGGCGGGATCGCCGAGCACCTCGAGAATCTTTCCTTCCGGGTTGCCCTGCTCGCGGAACTTGACGATTTCCACCACCACCGCCGTCCCATTGGTCGCCCCCAAACTCTGTTCCCGCCGCACCACCACCGAGAAGGGCAGGCGGGGATCTTCCGGGGTCACCAGACCGGTGGCGCGGCCGGCCACGTAAAAACCGACCAGGCGGGTAATCCCCCGTTTCACCACCTCCACCACCCTGCCCTCGGCCCGGTCGCGCCGCCGGGCGACCAGTTCCACCCGCACCGTGTCCCCGTGCATCGCCCCGGCCAAGGCGTCGGGCGGAACGAAGATGTCCTTGCCGAAACGGCCCGCCGCCTCGCCCACCGGAGTGGCAAAGGCAAAGCCCCGGGGATGGACGAAGAGGGTCGCTTCGCAGGTTTCGGCCTTGGGGCGCTTGTTTCTTCCCGCCTTGACCGTGGCCGGGCGGGAGCGAGGAACTGCCCGTCTTACCGATTTTCTTGTCACCCCGCCGGGGGCGCCGTGTTTGCCGCGTCTGGCCATGAATTCTCCCAAATGGCCGTGAACCGGCCTTGATCGTGATTATTTTTTATTGAAAGCTGTTCGCTTATGACATAAAACCTTTATACGAAAGTAATTACCGGGACATCATACTCCATCGGCGCCCTTTTGATAACCTCATAATGCACCTCCGCCCTGCTCGTCGTCCCTGTAACGGCTTGGCAGTATCTGGATATACTATTGAAATGACGATAAAAACCAACGGCTTTGATATCGCGGCCTATTGCCGCCGGATGGAGCAGCACCTGGGCGACCAGGAAGGGCCGGCTCGGCTTTTCTGGCAGGCGCTCTCCTTTGCGGTGACCGCCCACCAGGACCAGCGTCGCAAATCCGGGGAAAAATACATCAGCCATCCCCTGGAAGTGGCCCTGATCCTGATCGAGGAACTGGAGGTGCGGGACCCGGAAATCCTGGCCGCCGCCGTCCTCCACGATACGGTCGAGGATGTGGAAGAGATCACCCCGGAAACCATCGGCGAGATGTTCGGCCAAAACGTCGAAGCGATCGTCGAGGCATGCACCAAAATCACCAACTTCAGCGGCGACCGCCAGCACTTCTACAAACTGGTCCATCGCAAACTCTTTTCCGGGGCCGCTACCCGCCTGGAGGTAATGCTGATCAAGCTGGCCGACCGCCTTCACAACCTCCGCACCATGGAATCCATGCCCCGCCACAAACGGCAGAAGATCGCCGAGGAAACCCTGGACATTTACGCCCCCCTGGCCAAGGTCATGGGGATGTACGCGATCAAGCGGGAACTCTACAACCTGGCCTTGACCTATAAATTTCCCCGCCAGGCCCAGAAGGTGCAACTCCAGATCAACAAGCTGGCCGAAGACCAGGAGATGGCTACGGTCAGACACCACTTGGAGGAAAAATTCCGGGAATTGTGGCTGACCGGCGACGTCCGAATCAAGGCCAAGGGCCTCTGGGCCTACTTTGACCCCTCCCACAAGGTGCTTGAAAAGGAGATCGAGGAACCCCTGGAATTCATCATCGTCACCACCGATATTCAAAGCTGTTATCGGGTGCTCGGTATTCTCAACCAGGCCTACCCGCCCATTCCCCGCACCATCCGGGATTTCATCGCCAACCCCAAGCCCACCGGTTACCAAAGCCTCCACGTCCGCACCAACCTCAAGGGCCGCAACGTCCTCTTCAAAATCCGGATTCCGGCCATGATCACCTCCTCCCGGATCGGCCTGTTGCGGGGCTGGAACAGCAAGGGCAAGGAGGCCGCCGCCGCCCTGGTGCGGGAGGTGCGGGAGATGTTCGATCTGATGGGGGGCGAGGATTCCATCTCCTACCGCGAAATGATCGCGACCAGCGGCAAGCAGGAGGTTTACACCTACACCCCCAAGGGCAAACTGATCACCCTCCCCAAGCAGAGCATCGTCCTTGATTTTGCCTTCAAGGTCCACACCGAGGTAGGCAAGCACTGCGTCAGCGCCCTGATCGGCCAACACAGGGTGGGGCCGGAGTATGTCCTCCAGGACGGCGAACGGGTGACCATCATCACCCAAAAAGAGTCGGTGCGTTTCGAGCCGGCCCTCCAGATGCTCTGTCAGACCCCCAAGGCGCGGGCCGAACTGGGGCGGCTGTTCAAGGCCCGGCGCGACCATCTGGCCCACGATCTCGGCCGCTCGATCATCCAGCAGGAGATGAAACGCTACGGGATTGCCGTTGACCTTCTGGAAACCCCGGCCATGGGACAAATCCTCGATCATTTCCAATATGATTCCCTGGACGAGCTTTTCCTGGCGGTGGGCGAAGGGCAGCTACCCCTGCGGGAACTGATTCAGAAAATCATCCAAGGGCCTTACGCCGGCCGCCCGACCCTCCAACCCCCCACCGGGGCCTTAAACCGGGTGACCCTCACCACCCTCGACCCGGCCTGCGTCAAACTCTCCCACTGCTGCGACCCGATCCCCACCGAAAAGGCGCTCTACGGGCTGCTCAGCGAACGGGGGCTTTCAATCCACCGCAAGGAATGCCAAACCATGCGCAGCCTGGGGGCTCAGCGGGAAGATGTGGTGGAGGTCCATTGGAACCTGCGCACCACCCGGATTCGCAAGCCCCAGGCCCTGGTAATTCTGGCGGCCCCTTCCCGCAACCGCTTGTTGATGATGCTCAGCGTTGCCCCGGAAGAGATGCGGATCGTCGATATCGAACGCCTTTCCAACCTGCCGGCCCGCACCTCGGCCTGGCAGATTCATTTTACGGTGGAGACCCTGCTGGGGCTGAAACATATCCTCCAGCATCTGGCCAAGACCGGCCTGGATTACGAATTCGTCCTGGAATACTGAGGAAACACCATGCCGCATCTGCTCGAACAATGGCTGCGCGACTTGGGGCTGTCCGCCCCCTTGGTTGCCTGGGCCACCCATCTTTACGCCCTGCTTTTTTTCCTGCTGTTGGCGGCGGGTTGCCTGTGGATCGCCCGGCGCTGGCTGGTGCCCTTTCTGGAGCGCTCGATGCGCCGCAGCCCCGCCAAATGGGATGACATCCTGGTGGAACGAGGGGTGCTGCAGCGCTTGGCCTGGCTGCTGCCGGTGCCGGTGCTCTACTTCGCGGCCGACATCCTTTTTCCGGCCCCGATGCTGCTCGGCGAGGCCCTGCGGCGGCTGTTGCTGCTCGCCTTTGTCCTCTGCTGTCTGGGGGTGCTCAATGCCCTGTTACGGGCGGTAAACGATATTTACACCACCCTGGCGATCGCCAAGGGCAAGCCGATCAAGGGGTATTTGCAGGCCTTTTCGATTCTGGCCTACGTGGTGGCAATCATTTTTGTGATCGCCATTCTCACCAACAAATCGCCTTGGGGGTTGCTTACCCTTTTCGGCGGCTTGACCGCGATTATCCTCCTGGTTTTCAAGGACACCATTCTCGGTTTCATCGCCAGCATCCAGCTTACCGCCCATGACATGGTGCGGGTCGGGGATTGGATCGAGATGCCCAAGTACCAGGCCGACGGCGACGTGATCGACGTCACCATCCATACCGTCAAGGTTCAGAACTGGGATCGGACCATCTCCACCATTCCCACCTACGCCATGGTCGCCGAGGGCTTCACCAACTGGCGGGGGATGCAGGAATCGGGCGGCCGACGGATCAAGCGCAGCCTCTTCCTCGACATGAACTCGATCAGCTTCTGCACCCCGGAAATGCTGGCCCGCTTCCAGCAGATCGAGCTGCTCAAGGAATATCTGGCGGCCAAGGAAGCGGAAATCGCGGCCGACAATGCCGGTCGCCGGGTAAATCCGGCCCATCCGGTCAACGGCCGACGCCAGACCAACATCGGGGTCTTCCGGGCCTATGTCAACGCCTACCTCCGCCACCATCCCCAGGTTCACCAAGAGATGACCTTCCTGGTCCGCCACCTCCAGCCAACCCCCCAAGGGCTGCCGCTGGAGATTTACGTCTTCAGCCGCGACCAGCGTTGGGCCAACTACGAGGCAATCCAGGCCGACATCTTCGACCACCTGCTGGCCGCGGTCCCCCACTTCAATCTCCGCCTCTTCCAGTACCCTTCCGGCCACGACCTGCGGGGCTGGCAAGCGGGCGCGCCGGCGCCCTCCTCCGGCAACCATCTTTAACAGGAAAAATCAGGACGGCAGGGTGGGCCAGGTGATCCGTTTCCACCACTCGGCCTGTTCTTTCCAGCCGTGGAGGGCCTTGATGGCGCCGTTGATCACCGCGTGATTAGGGTCAGGGGTCAGGTGGACGGCGAGATTGGTGCGGGCCGCGAGCAAACGGTCGATTCCCCGGATGCAACTGCCGCCGCCGGTCAGCCAGAGGCCGGAATCCTGCACCTCGGTTGCAAACCAGGGGGGCAGCCGCCGGATGCCGGTTTCGATCATCCCCAGGATTTTGGTCAGTACCGGGGTCATGGCCTTGATGATTTCTTCCCGGTTCACCGTAATCTCCCTCGGCAAATGGCGGATGATATCGATGCCGGTCAAGTTTATGGGAGAAGCGGCGGTGGGATCGTACTCCCGGCCGGAGTCGATTTCATGGGTCAAGCGTTCCAGATCAGGCTGGGAAAGATTCACCCGGTAACGGGAGAGCACCGCGTTTTTGATCGCCTGTTGGAGATCGTGGCAGGCGGTACGCACCGCCGAGGCGTACACCAGTCGCCCGCCCCGCAACACCGCCAGATCGGTCACCCCTTCCCCGATATCGATAAGTAGTTGGGAGGTTGGCTTGCTCACGTCGATTCCCGCCCCGATGGCCGCTGCCCACGGTTCCGGAATGATCGCGACATGGGCCGCTCCCGCCCCGAGTATCGCCTCGGCCAGCCGCTTGCGTTCTTTTTCCGAGGTGTCGGTGGGGGCGCAGGCCAGGGAAACCGGGTGCCGCAGGCCGGTGCGCGTTTGTTTCAGCAGGGGTTTCAGCAGGGAAACGGCATTGTGGATATCGACAATCACCCCGCCGCGCAACGGCGAAGAGGTGAACTGGGTATTGAGGTAGGTGAAGTAGTCATCCGGGGCATGAACCTTCTGATCCTGGCGGATGTGTTGGACCAGGGACGGTTCCTCCCGGAAATCTTCTCCCCGACCGGCGTAAATTCGGGTGTTGGCCGTGCCGAGATCAATGGCGATGCTGGGTTGGGCAAGTATTTGCCGAAAGCATGCGAGCATGGTGTCGTGTCCTGGAATGGTTACGGGAAGGGAACCTTCCCCGTCACCATACAGATTCTTTTGGGAAATGGCAAGTTGTTGTGTTTTCGTTGAATCAGGATGCTTGTCGCGGGAGATCCTCAAGTTTTTCATCGATCCCCGGCAACTCGATGGCCAGATCCCGTAGGGCATGGCTCTGGCAGGAAAGCCGCCAGCCCGCGGCGATCAGCGCTTCCCCGAGGCGGGCTTTCTCGGCGGGATGCACCGGGCTGAGGTGGGATGCGCCCGCAAGCACCCGGAACCGGCAGCGGCC
>DIKC01000108.1 GCA_002421565.1 Desulfobulbaceae bacterium UBA5628
AACCCCTTTCCCAAATCGATTTACGAGAACGTCATCTACGGGCTGCGGATCGCCGGGGTGAAAAACAAACAAGCCCTGGACGAGGCGGTGGAAAAGAGCCTGCGCCGGGCCGCCCTCTGGGACGAGGTCTCCGACCGCCTCCATCAGTCGGCGATGGGGCTGTCCGGGGGCCAGATGCAGCGGCTCTGCATCGCCCGGGCAATCGCGGTGGACCCGGAGGTGATTCTGATGGACGAACCCTGTTCCGCCCTCGACCCCCGCTCCACCGCCCGGATCGAGGAACTGATCCTGGAACTGAAGGGGGATTACACGATCATCATCGTCACCCACAACATGCAGCAGGCGGCCCGGATTTCCGACCTCACCGCCTACATGTACCTGGGGGAACTGATCGAATTCGGCCCCACCAAAAAGCTTTTCACCAACCCGATCATGAAGGAAACGGAAGATTACATTACCGGCCGCTTCGGTTGATAAAACCAAATATCTGACAGGAGAACAAGGTCATGCCCAGGCACCTGCAACGCGAAATTCAAAATCTTAAAAACAAGCTGCTGACCATGAGCGCCCTGGCCGAGGACCGGGTGGCCCAGGCGGCCCGCGCCCTGGTGGAGCGCGACCCCGAACTGGCCCAGGCGGTGATGCGGGGCGACTACGAGATCGACGAAATGGAGGTGGAGATCGAGGAGGATTGCCTGAAAATTCTCGCCCTTCATCAGCCGGTGGCCATTGATCTGCGCTTCATCATCGCGGTACTCAAGATCAACAGCGACCTTGAGCGGGTCGGCGATCTGGCGGTGAATATCGCCGAACGGGCCGCCTTCCTCGCCACCCAGCAGCGGGTCTGCATGGCCTTCGACTTCGCCGGGATGGCGGCCAAGGTCCAGACCATGCTGAGCAACAGTATCGACGCTCTGGTCAACCTCGACACCCGCCTGGCCCACCGGGTACGGGCCAAGGACGATGAAATCGACGCCATGAACCGGGAAATGTATGAAATCATGAAAAACGAGCTGCCCCGCACTCCCGAGGAGGCCAACTGCATGCTCCATTCCCTTTCCGCCGGCCGCCACCTGGAGCGGATCGCGGACCACGCCACCAACATCGCCGAGGACGTGGTCTATCTGGTGGATGCCCAGATCGTCCGCCATACCCCGGAAACCTTTGACGAATAACCCTCCATGCCGCACATCCTGATCATCGAGGATGATGAGGACATCCAGCAACTGGTGGGCTACAACCTGGCCAAGGAAAAGTTCGCGGTCAGCTACGCCGACAGCGGCGAGGCCGGCCTGGCCCGGCTGGATGAAGAACCGTTGCCCGATCTGGTGGTGCTCGATCTGATGCTGCCGGGGATCAGCGGCCTTGAGGTATGCCGCCGTATTCGCCGTCATCCCAAGGGGAGGGAAATCCCGATCATCATGCTCACCGCCCGGGGCGAGGAAGAGGACATCACCACCGGCCTGGACGCCGGGGCCGACGATTACCTTACTAAACCCTTCAGTCCCAAGGTATTGCTGGCCCGGATCCGGGCGGTGCTCAGGCGGCGGGACGGGCTGCCGGCCGAGGAAGAAAGCCGCCCCGCCGATCCGGCCATCGTCATCCATCAAATCCGAATCGACCCCAAGCGCCACGAAGTGCGGGTGGCCGAGCAATTGATCAGCCTGACGGTCACCGAATACTCCATCCTCGAACTGCTGGCCCGCCATCCCGGCTGGGTCTTCAGCCGCCAACAGATCATCGACGCAGTGCGCGGCTACGATTACAGCATCACCCCCCGGGCGGTGGATGTCCAACTCTTCGGCCTGCGCAAAAAACTGGGGGTGGCCGGGGAACGCCTGGAAACGGTGCGCGGCATCGGCTACCGGCTCAAGGATTGATTTTTTTCAATTTTTCTTTTCCATTGCCCTGACCGGACAAATGTGGCACAAATAGGAATTGTTCGCCTTCTTTTCCTTCAACCAAGCGGCATGGAAAAATCATGTTTTCCAAGGAAATCCTGCACTCCATCCGTTTTCGCTTGCTGACCAGTCTCTTCGTGCTGCTGGGGCTCTCCATTTCCCTTTCCATGTTCGGCATCTGGACCTTTGAGCGGGATCGCTACATGCGGATCGCCCGCCGGGAGGCGATGAACGCCGGCCAGACCATCGAAAAGGCCTTGCGCAGCGGGATGCTGGCCAACGACTGGGACGCGATCCAGACCTCGGTGGAGGAAATCCAGCAGATCGTCAAGCCATCGGTGATCAGCATCATGGCCTATGACGGGACGGTGGCGGTTTCCAGCAACCATCAACTGATCGGCCAGCGAATCGACCGCAACCTGGACCCCGGCTGCATAATCTGCCATACCCGGATCGGAATCATCCCGGATCAACCGGCCGTATTCATGGAAACCGCATCCGGGGCGGTGCTGCGCAACGTCATCAAAGTGGCCAACTCCCCGGAATGTTACGGCTGCCATAATCCGGGGCAGCAAAACCTCGGGATCGTGATGTATGACGCCCTTTTTGCCGACACCTACCAGATGCTCCGCACCGTTTTGTTCCGCACCGCCCTTACCGGCCTGGCCACCTTTCTGCTGGTGATTCTGGTTCTATCCTGGGTGATCCAGCGCTATGTCCATCGACCCGTAAACCAGTTGATGGAGGGGTTCCTCCATGTGGGCCGGGGCGATTACGATCACTGGGTGGATATTGAAGGCAAAGGCGAATTCCAGGATATGGCCGACCAGTTCAATGTGATGAGCCAGGCGATCGGCCGTTCGTTCGTTGAAATCCGCCGCAAAAACTGGGAGACCTCCAGCCTTTACGCCTTTGTCCAGCAGCTAAGCCATGCCATTGAATGGAGCCGGTTAAAGCGGATCGTCATTGATCTTCTCTTTGAAACCTTTACCCTGGAACGGGCCTTACTAATTCTGCGCCAGGAAAAAAAGGAGGGCGACACCTTTGAGGCGGCTTGGCGGCAAGCCGATAACCGACGTTACGCCCATGCGGAATTCGCCCAGACCCAGCCGCCGGAAACCACCCTCGACTGCCTGCCCGCCGAATGGGAACGATGGCAACGGGGTGAGTTGACCGAACTCCATTTCAGCGACCACGATTCCCGGGTGTTGCTGCCGCTGATCTCCAAAAACATCGCCATCGGCCTGCTCTGCCTGCGGCGGCAGCAGGGACAGCGCTTCACCGGCGCGGAAAAGAAACTGCTCCAAGCGGTGGCGGAACAGATCACCATTGCCCTGGCCAATGCCCGCCTCTACCGGCTGGCGATCACCGACCCCCTGACCGGCGTCGGCAACCGGCGCCATTTCGACGACGCCCTGATCGCGGAACTGAAGCGGAACAGCCGCGCATGCACGCCCCTTGCGCTGCTGATGATCGATATCGATCATTTNNCGGCTTGTACACCCGCCGTTACTGTGACGCGGTACTGCGCAAATTCCTCGACGCCCACGAAAGCGCCGGCGAAGACGGCTTCTGCATCCTGATGCTTGATCTCGATCATTTCAAGAAGGTCAACGATACCCACGGCCATCAGGTGGGGGACGAAATGCTGATCCAACTGGCCGAACTAATCCGGGGCCATATCCGCTACGACGATGTGGCCTGCCGTTACGGGGGCGAGGAATTCATCGTACTGGTGGCGGGCAAAATCGAAATCGGCCGGGAGACCGGCCAGCGGTTGCGGCAGGTGATCGACGAATATGTCTTCACCACCTCCACCGCTCCCCCCCTGTTTAACACCATCAGCATCGGGGTGGCTCATTACCCCAGCCACGGCCGCAACGGCGAGGAAGTTATCGGGGCGGCCGACCTGGCCCTTTATCAGGCCAAGGAGCAAGGCCGTAACCGGGTGGTTTGTTTTGAAACCGCGACCACCCCGGAAAATCAATCATAAATGGAGCAGGAGAACATGGATTTCAAACAATGGGCGCTACGGGGCAAAATCGTTTTACTGGGAGTGGTGTTGCCCACCATCCTGATCGTGATTCTCTTTCGCCTGTACTTGAGCGAATCGCAGGACAAGACCCTCGTGGCGATGACCGAAAAGGCCCGCGCCATCTGTCTTACCGCCGAATCGACCCGGCAGGAGATGGAAGACAAATGGAGCATGGGGCTGTTTAACGCGGAGATGCTCAACAACTACGCGGCCCAGGGCGACCGCGCAAGGCTGCTGGCGGCGGTGCCGGTGGTCACGGCCTGGAACGCGGCGATGCGCAAGGCCAACGAAGGGGGCTACACCTTCAAGGTGCCGAAGTTATCCCCCCGCAATCCCAAAAATCAGCCGGACCCGCTGGAGGCCCGGGCGCTTAAAACCATGACCGAACAGAATCTCGACGAATATTACGAGATCGACGAATCAATCAATTCCGTCCGCTATTTCCGGGCGGTACGCCTGAGCGAAACCTGCCTGCTCTGCCACGGCGATCCGGCCAATTCCCAAATCCTCTGGGGCAACGATCAGGGGATGGACCCCACCGGCGGCAAGATGGAAAACTGGAAGGCGGGAGAACTGCACGGCGCTTTTGAAGTGATCCAGTCCCTGGATCAGGCGGACAAGCAGTTGCAGGCCTCGGTCAACAAGGCGATCCAGATCGTGATCGCCGGGCTGCTGGTGATGGCGGTCTTTTTCGCCACCCTGGTAATCCGGCTGGTTTCCAATTCGGTAATCAAACCCATTTCCAAAATCATCGACGATCTGGCCGGCGGGGCCGATAACCTGCTGGATGCCGCCAATCAAGTATCCTCGGCCAGCGTCGAACTGGCCGACGGCGCCACCCGCNNAAACCTCCGCCTCCCTGGAAGAAATGTCCTCGATGACCCGGCTCAACGCGGAAAACGTCAGCCAAACCAGCCAGATGGCGGAAAGCGCCAAGACCTCGGCCGGGGTGGCCCAGCAGAGCATGGAGAAAATGATCCTGGCCATCGACAGCATCAAGCAGTCGGCCGATCAGACCGCCACGATCATGAAAACCATCGATGAAATCGCCTT
>DIKC01000007.1:0-2605 GCA_002421565.1 Desulfobulbaceae bacterium UBA5628
GGCCCCAGGCAAAGATCGCCCCGGTGATGATCGCGGCCGGGCCGGCCAGGGGATGACGCTTGGCCAGACGATGGGCGGCCGCCGGTTCGGCCAGCATGATCGCAAAGACCATGGCGATGCAGACCGCCCCGGCGTAAATCAGCAATTGCATCAGGGCCAGAAAGGGGCTGCCAAGGAAGTAATAGAGCCCGGCCACTCCGACCAGGCAGAGGGCCAGGCCGCTTACCGCCCGGATCAGGTTGCCGGCGTTGGTGGCGATCAGGCCGCCGATGGCGGTGAGCAGGATGAAGCCGAGAAAGACTACGCCGGCCAGGCCCTCGGGGGAAAATAAAGGGGTCATCGCCGCTGTTCCTCCAGGCGTTTTTTCAGGTCAAAAACATAGGCTTCGCGCCGCCGACCGGCCAGATTGTAATCCTTGGAAAAGTCGATCGCGCCGGTGGGGCAGCTTTCGACGCAGATCCCGCAGAGGCTGCAACGGGTGAAGTCCAAGCGGTAAAGGGTGAGGCTCTTTTTCTTGGCCCCTTCCACCTTTTCCCCGGCCACGGTGATGCAGTTCGAGGGGCAGTTCTTCTGGCACATGCCGCAGACAATGCACTTGTCGGAGCCGCTTTCCTCATCCCGCACCAGATCGATATGGCCCCGAAAGCGGGGGGTCATCTTGACGCTCCGGCGGGGGTACTGGAGGGTGATCACCGGCTTGAGCATGTACTTGAAGGTGATCCCCAGCCCCACCAGGAGGCTCTTGCTGCCCGTAAACAGTTCTTGGAAATAGCCGCTCATCTTAGAACACCTTCAGCAGGGCTGCGGTGACGATCAGGTTCACCAGGGAGAAGGGCACCAGCACCTTCCAGGAAAGATTGAGCAGGCCGTAGATGGTGGTGCGGGGATAGGTCCAGCGGGCCCACATCACCACGAAGACCAGCAGGTAGCTCTTGATCAGCAGCCAGTGGACGCCCGGCCACATCCCGAAGGGACATTGCCAGCCGCCGAGAAAGAGGATGGCGGCCAGGGCGCAACCGACAAAGACGTTGGCGTATTCCCCCAGGAAAAAGACCCCGAAACCCATGCCCGCGTATTCGGTGTGGAAGCCGGCCACCAGCTCGCTTTCCGCCTCGCCGAGGTCGAAGGGGGCGCGGTTGGTTTCGGCCATGGAGCAGACAAAGAAGATCAGGAAGGCCACCGGCAGCATGATGCTGCCGTTCCAGGGGAAGAGATACCAGTCGGCGATGGTCTGCTGCTGGCCGATGATTTCGTTGAGGTTCATGCTCTTGGTGATCATCACCATGGTGACCACGGTGATCAGCATCGGCACTTCGTAGGCCACGTTCTGGGACACCGCCCGGGTGGCGGAGATGATCGCGTATTTATTGTTGGAGCCCCAGCCGCCCAGGAGCAGGCCGAGGACGTTGATCGAGGCAAAGGCGAAGATCAGGAGCAGGCCGATGTTGAGGTCCGGAAGGGCGGCGAGATCGGGGCCAAAGGGGATGGCGACGAAGACGGTCACCGCCGGGATCATCACCAGCAGGGGGGCGAGGCGGAAGAGCAGCCCGTCCGCCTTGTCCGGCACGATCAACTGCTTGCTCATCAGCTTGAGGCCGTCGGCGAACGATTGGAGAATGCCGAAGGGGCCGACTTCCTTAGGCCCGATCCGGCGTTGGATATGCCCGGCCACCTTGCGCTCCAGCCAGACCAGGAAGGCGGCGTTCAGGGCGACAAAGGCCAGGGTTCCGACCAGATAAGCAACTACTCGTAATGCTTCGGGATACGCGCTCATCCAGGACTCCTATCGGTCGATCTCGGGAATGACCAGATCCAGGCTGCCCATCATCGCGATGGCATCGGCGATCAGCAACCCCTTGGCCGCCTCGGCAAAGAGGCTGAGATTGGAAAAGGAGGGCGAACGCAGCTTGAGCCGGTAAGGGGTGTTGCTGCCGTCGCTGACCAGCCGCACCCCGAAGGCGCCGCGGGCCGCTTCCACCGCGTGATAATAATCGCCCTTGGGCGGCTTGAGGATTTTCGGCACCTTTTCCGCCATCACCGGCCCGTCCGGCAGCTTGGCCAGCCCCTGCTCGATAATCCGCAGGCTCTGCTCGATTTCGTCCAGCCGCACCCGGTAGCGGGCCATGGAATCGCCTTCATGGTAGACCGGAACATCAAAATCGAATTCAGGGTAAACCGAGTATGGCTCATGCTTGCGCACGTCGTAGTTGATGCCGGAACCACGGGCGACCGGGCCGGTGGCCCCGTATTTGCGGCACATCTCGGCGCTCACCGGCCCGACCTCTTCCAGCCGCTGGCGGAGGATAATGTTGTCGGTGACCAGGGCCTTGTACATCGGCAGCCGCTCCCGCATTCTTTTGACAAAGGCGGCGGCGCCGGGCACGAAATTTTCATCCACGTCGTTGTAGAGGCCGCCGAAGCGGAAATAGCAATAGGTGAGCCGCGCCCCGGTTACCGACTCCAGAAGATCGAGGAGCACTTCCCGGTCATCAAAGGCGTAGAGCAGGGGGGTGAAGCCGCCCAGGTCGAGGACAAAGGCCCCCAGCCAGAGGAGATGGCTGGAAATGCGGTTCAATTCGACGGTGATCACCCGCAGGTATTCGGC
>DIKC01000007.1:2756-2903 GCA_002421565.1 Desulfobulbaceae bacterium UBA5628
GCCTCGACGATGTACTCGCCGTCCAGGGTCAGCTTGACCCGCAATACCCCGTGGGTGGCCGGATGTTGCGGCCCCATGTTGAGGACAAAGGTCTCGTAGGCGGGATCCTGGGCCAAGACGTTCATGCCGAATAATCCTTGCATAGGG
>DIKC01000155.1:0-2884 GCA_002421565.1 Desulfobulbaceae bacterium UBA5628
CGATTGGCCGCCGTTTCACCAATGCCGACGGCGGCACCTTGTACATTAAGAATGATGCTGGCCGGGCCTTGCAATTCGCCATTGTCCAGAACGATTCCCTGGGGGTTCACATGGGCGGCAGCGGTGGGCCGGTGGGGTGGCCGCCGGTGGCCCTCTGGCTGGCCGACGGCGAACCCAACCATCGCAACGTCTCGGCCCACGTCGCCCTGACCGGCCGCTCGGTCAATATTCCCGATGCTTACCAGGCGGAGGGGTTCGATTTTTCCGGCACCCGTAAGTTCGATGAGGGTACCGGCTACCGCTCCCGCTCCTTTCTCACCGTACCCCTGAAAAATCACGAAAACGACGTGATCGGGGTGCTCCAGCTGCTCAATGCCCAGGATCGGCAAACCGGCGAGGTTATTCCCTTTGGCCCCGACATTCAGCCCCTGGTCGAGGCCCTGGCCTCCCAGGCGGCGGTGGCCCTCAACAAGCAGCAGTTGATCGAGGCCCAGCGCCAACTGTTCGAGTCCTTTATCGCCATGATCGCCGGGGCGATCGACGCCAAGTCGCCATACACCGGCGGCCACTGCCAGCGGGTACCGGAACTGGCGGTGATGCTGGCCCACGCCGCCAATGCCTCCAATGACCCCCGCTTTGACGACTTCCGCCTTTCCGACGAGGAGTTTTACGAGCTGCGGATCGCTTCTCTGCTCCACGACTGCGGCAAGGTAACCACCCCGGAATATGTGGTGGACAAGGCGACCAAGCTGGAAACCATCTACAACCGGATTCATGAAGTGCGCACCCGCTTTGAGGTGCTGAAAAGGGATGCCAGAATCGCCTGCCTGGAGGGCAAGCTGGCCGGCGGTGACCCGGAGCGGTTGGAGCAGGAGCTGGCAGCCCGGCTGGCCCAGCTTGACGACGATTTTGCCTTTGTCGCCACCTGCAACGAGGGCGGCGAATTCATGGCCCCGGATAAAATCGAGCGCTTGCGGGGCATTGCCGGTCAAAAATGGCTGCGCACCCTGGATAATCGGCTCGGCCTTTCCCAGGACGAAATGGGCCGTTACCCGGTTGAAGCCGCTCCCCTGCCGGTGGAGGAATCACTCCTGGCCGACCGGCCGGAACATCTGGTCTGGCGCACCTCCGGCTTCCCGCCCCAGGCCGACGACGGCCACGGCTTCAATATGGAGGTGCCGGAATACGCCTTCAACCTGGGCGAGTTGTACAATCTCATCATTGCCCGCGGCACCCTCACCGCCGAGGAGCGGTTCAAGATCAACGACCATGTGGTGCAGACCATTTTGATGCTGGAGCGGCTGCCGTTTCCCAAGTATCTCCGGCGGGTGGCGGAATATGCCGGCGCTCATCACGAGAAACTCGACGGCACCGGCTATCCCCGCGGTCTTACCGGCGAACAGATGTCGATCCCGGCCCGGATCATGGCCATTGCCGATATTTTCGAGGCCCTGACCGCCACCGACCGGCCCTACAAGCCGCCCAAGAAGTTGTCGGAATGTATCAAGATCATGTCTTTCATGAAAAAGGATCGCCACATCGACCCCGATCTTTTTGAATTGTTCCTGCGTACCGGGGTTTATCGCCAGTATGCGGAAAAATTCCTCAAACCGGCCCAGCTCGACGAGGTCGATATTACCCCCTATCTGACGGCGGAGAAGTAAGAAGGCGGCAGAGGAATTCCCGGTTGCCTTTGGGGCCGAGGATAGGCGAGGGGATCACCCCCCGGCAGACAAGCCCCAACTCGGCGGCAAAGCCGGTGATGGCGGCAATCACTTCCTGGTGCAGTTCTTCGTCCCGCACCACTCCCCCCTTACCCACCCGGCCCTTGCCCACCTCGAATTGCGGCTTGATCAGGGGCACGATGGTGGCGGATGTGGCCAGCAGGGGCAGGAGCGGCGGCAGGAGAATCTTGAGCGAGATGAAGGAGGCGTCCACCACCGCCAGGGCGATGGGATCGGCGAGATCGCCGGGTTTGAGATGGCGGGCGTTGGTTCGTTCCATCACCACCACCCGCGGGTCTTGCCGCAGTTTCCAGGCCAGTTGCCCGTAACCCACGTCAATGGCATAGACCTTGGCTGCCCCGCGTTGGAGCAGGCAGTCGCTGAAGCCGCCGGTGGAGGCGCCGATGTCGGCGCAGGTCAGCCCGGCCGGGTCAATGGCGAAATGATCGAGGGCCGCCGCCAGTTTGAGGCCGCCCCGGCTGACATAGGGACAGGGATTTTCCTTGACCGCGAGGGGGGTGTCCGTGGCGAGGGTGGCGCCGGCCTTGTCGAGCAGCTTGTCGCCGCTCATTACCAGCCCGGCCCCGATCAGGGCCTGGGCCTGTTGGCGGGAGGCGGCCAGGCCGCGCTGGACCAGCAATTTATCCAGCCGTTCCTTCATCCGGCATGACGGCGGATGATTTCGCAGAGTTCATCCGCCATCTCATTGATCCGCGTCTGGTCGGGGCCTTCCACCATCACCCGGATCAGTGGTTCGGTGCCTGAGGGGCGGATCAGGATCCTCCCCTCGTCGCCCAAGGCCGTTTCCCGGCGGCGCACTTCCTCGGTCAGACCGGGAATTTCGGCCACGCTGAGCCGGCGGCCGGTGCGAACGTTTTTCAGCACCTGGGGATAGGTGGTAAGGCCGGCCGCCAGCTCCGAAAGCGGTTTATGCTGCTTGATCATGATCGCCAGCAGTTGCAGCCCGGCCAGGATGCCGTCGCCGGTGGTGTTGTGNNGATCGAGAAAAACCAGATGGCCGGACTGCTCACCCCCGAAATTGTATCCGTGCCGCCGCATCCGTTCGACCACGTAACGGTCGCCCACCTGGGTCCGCTCCAGCTTGCCGCCCAGCGCCCGCATGAAATGTTCCAGACCGAGGTTGCTCATCACCGTGGCGA
>DIKC01000155.1:2962-3167 GCA_002421565.1 Desulfobulbaceae bacterium UBA5628
CCGTCGCCGTCCAGGGCCAGGCCGAGGTTGGCCCCCAGTTCCCGTACTTTGGCCGCCATCAGTTGCGGGTGCAAGGCGCCGCACTCCCGATTGATATTGGTCCCGTCCGGGGCCACTCCCAGAGCGGTGACCTTGGCCCCCAGTTCTTCGAAGACCTGGGGCGCTACCCCGTAGGTGGCCCCGTGGGCGCAGTCCAGCACAATGT
>DIKC01000009.1:0-14680 GCA_002421565.1 Desulfobulbaceae bacterium UBA5628
TTGCCGCTGCCGGTGGCGTTCCAGAAGGCCAGCTTGTTCAGCTCGTCCGCCTCAAAGGCTTGAAAGCGGTGCTCCGGTGCCTGGCCCCTGTTGTATTCAGCCATTGCCTCGTTCAGACCATCCAGCAACTGTTGCCGCCGGTTGAAATACCAATCCAGGTAAATCTCAGTGAACAGCAGCGAGAGATACTGGAAATACTTCATCTTGAGCTCGACGCCCTCGGCCAGGTTGCGGCGTTCGGTGATGGCCTGCCAATGGCCGACGATGTTCAGGTCATACCGCCGTAGCTCCGGCTCACTGATCCGGTCCACCTGAAACAGGTTCTGGTGCAACTCGTGGAAAAAGCCGGTCTGGCCGTCTTCGTAAATGCCTTCGTGGCGGTCTTCGCCCAGGCGGATTTTCAGGGCCTGCAAGCTGCCTCCCTTAAAAAAGCCCAGCAGCCATTGGTTGAGGACAAGTTGTTTATGGAAGCTGCTCATCGCTCGCCTCCCCAGCCTGAATCTGCTCGATCAAAGCGGCCCGTTCCCGCTCCAGTTCCCGGCGCAGCTCCTCTTCCGACGGCAACACCAGCTTGTAGCGGCTGGCAAACAGCTGCTCGTTGCCATGCAACACCGAATAGCGCACCACCGAAGCATCTTTATTCGAGCACAGAATGATGCCCACCGTTGGGTTGTCATCCTCGCCGCGCTTCAGGTCGTCGTACATGCGGACATACATGTCCATCTGGCCGATGTCCTGATGCGCCAGCTCATTGGTCTTCAGATCGAACAGGACAAAGCACTTGAGCAGGTAGTTGTAAAACACCAGATCGATGTAAAAGTCCTTGCTCTCGGTGCTGATCCGCTGCTGACGAGCCACAAAGGCAAAACCCTTGCCCAGCTCCAGCAGAAAGGCCTGGAGCTTGTCCATCAAACCCTGCTCCAGGTCGGATTCCAGCAAACGGCCGGTGCCTGGCATTCCCAGGAATTCCAACAGTACCGGGTCGCGGACGAACTCACGGGGTGATTGTTTCAGCGATGCCAGATTGGTATCGGCCTCAGCCTCCACCGCCGCCCTGTCCTGACTGGCCAGCAGTCGTTCGTAATACAGGGTGTTCACCTGCCGCTCCAGCGCCCGTGAGCTCCAGTTTTGACCGGCAGCTTCGTGCATGTACCACTGACGGGCAGATTCGCTCTCAATCCGCAACAGGCGGCGATAGTGGGTCCAGCTCAATTCGTGACGCAGTGCGTCACAATTTGGAAAAGCCTGATAAAAGAGCCGCATGTAGCGTAGATTGGATGCATCAAAACCCCGTCCGAACTCGGCGGTTAATCGTTCGGCCAAGCCGGGGAGCAATTTTGCGCCGTAGCTTGCTCTCGCTTGTCCTTGCTGCTCAAACTCGACGATGTGGCGGCCGATTTCCCAGCAGGTGCGCACCTGCACGGTGTCCACGGCCCGCAACGCTTGCGCCCTGGCCTGAACAATCAGCCCGCGCAGTTGATCGAGCAGGTTCCCCCACTCAGTCATTTGCCCAGCCATTATACCCCCTCCACATCGAACATGCGGGAGAGGAATTCCGGTTCGATCTGGCGGATTTTCAGGGTCTTCTCAATACCTCCTTCTGCTTCGGTACTCTTGAATATGGCCGGAATGTTGTGGTCGCCGTTGATGTAAACCACTTCGTATTCACTGTCCGCCGGGTTGATGGCCAGCTTGTCGCAGAGGCGGTTCAGGGCATCGTAATCCACCTGCTCCACCTCCCGCCACAGAACCAGGGTTTTCTCGCCGGTGGGCAGCCAGCCGGTGACGGTGACAAACCCCTTGGCCCGCTGCATGTCGATATGCTTCACCCGCAGGCCGATGAGATAATTGAAGGTCTCCACCAGGTCGATGGCGCGCTCTTCGTAGGCTCCGGCTGAATCAACCGCCACCTTGAGCGTGCAGTCAAAGGGCTTGGTGAACTGCTCCACCGAGAGCAGCGAGCCACGGCTTTCTATGTCCAGCAGGTAGCGCAGCAGATACTCCTCCTGGGCCTTGGGCGGCAGAGTGCTGAGCAGGCTCTGCTGCTTTTCGGTGCGGCGCAACTCCAGGTTGTTCAGGGTATCTTCGTAGGATTCGATTTTGAGAACTTTGAAGGCGTGGGAAATACCGGTTTCAGGGGCTGTGGCTTTGCCAACTTTCCAGTCGGCGGAATAGACCACCTTCTGGATGCGGGGCTTGAGGACGGTGTCGAAATATTCGCCTTGTTCGACGAGGATGTACTTGCGGTGGCCCTTGTCTTGCCGGTTAAGATTGATGACGGCCTCGCCAGTCGTGCCAGAGCCAGCAAAGAAATCCAGGGTGACGCTCTCGGGCTCAACCGCGCCACAGGCCAGGATTGCATCCTCCACCAATTTCTTCGTTTTGGGGAAATCGAATGTCTTGTCGCCAAAAAGCTCTTTTAGTTCGGCGGCACCATAGTTCGCGGATGCATACTCTCCTTTATCCCACCAAGTCACCGGCGCCGCTTCATCATCCATTCTGGTCTTGAAGTCGATGGTAATTTCACCGTTTGCACCCCGACGAACACGATATTCTTCGTATTCGGTTGTTACTCGCTTATGACCTCGCTGCCACCTTTTCTCAATAACTACGCTATTCTCAGTCTTTATGGGATAGACTAAGACTTCCCCATCCTTTGGTGATTCAAGCAGTGTGTATTCCTGACAGGCTTCGTTCCACTCCATTTTGAGTATGCGGATCTTATTTTCTGAATTTACCGCAATCGGATAAAACGATTTTGGTCGGTCCTCTCTGCGATCACCGTTTCCTGCTCTAATAAAATTCATCCACGAATATCTACCTTGCTCGTCCTCAAGTGGGTATCTCGCCGCCTTGCTGGCGCTATAGCCGATGGTGTGCGGGAATGCCTCTTCGCTTTTGCCGTAAAAAAGGGTGTATTCATGGACAGGAGAAAACTTACCCCTTGTTTTTCGGCTTTGCGGATTGGACTTGACGACTGCTACGCCAACTTGCTTATCAAAAGAGGCATTCAAGACTTGAATCAGGGGTGATGCCTCTTGATCGTCAATTGCTACGCTTATCAAGGCATCGTTTTTCATCAAACGCTTGGCAATATCAAGCCTGTTTTGAATGAGAGATAGCCATGAGGAGTCTTTGTATCCATTCTTATAGAGAATAGCAGATGCGTCCGTGTTATACGGCGGGTCAATGTAGATGCAATTTACGCATTCCCAATATTTTTCTTGCAGTAAGGATACACCTTGCAAGTTATCCCCATGGATCAACAAGCCATCAAGTGTATCATCCAGATTATCGAGCGCAACCAGCAAGGCATCCTTGAAGGCCCCATCAAACAGGGCAGTGTCCACCATCAGGAACGGGTGCTCCTTCAGGTATTTGCCATTGCCTGCTTTGGTCTTCTTCTCCTCCAGCATCCCCAGTCTGTCCCACTGCTCCCATTGCTGCGGATTGGCGGCGATGGTCTCCAGCAGGTGCGGCGCCTGTTCAATAATGCGGTCAAGGGTCACGCAGTAGTGGGCAGCCACCACGAACTTCTTCTTCAGCCACAGCTTCTTCTGAAAATTTTCCAGTTGGGCGAGGAAGGTAATCAGGTCCAAGGCAATGGCCCGCAGGGTCTGGATCAGGCGCAGGTTCTTTTCGATGTCGGCAAAGGTTCCGGCATGCTGCACATCATCAAGGTGCATGACCTCGTTCTTGATATAGAAGTCCAGTTCCCGGCGCAGAAAGCCGCCCAAGTCCTTGTGGATGAAATAATCCGCTGTGTTCTTCATGGTGTAGCTGGTGAGGCACTTTTCCAGCAGGGTGCGCTGCGGGTTCTTCTCGGTGGGCTCCCGCTTGCTCAAATCCAGCCAGCGGGCCTTGACAATGGCGTCGGCCAGGATGGTTTCCACCGCCTTGGTCACCAGGGCCTCCTGCTTGCTGCCCTTGGGCATGGCCTTGTATTCAAAGCGCAGGACCAGCTCGCCATTTTCCTCGGTTATCGGCAGCAGCGCTTCTTCATATTCCTCGCCCTCCTCGTCGGTGAGGATACGGGTGTGCGGTTCGATCAGGACAAAACGGCGCTCCTTGTCGTTGTCCTTGCGGTTGTCCTTGGCCGTGTCCGCCGTGATCAGCCGGAAGCGGACGGTGCGGCCGTCATCGAGCTTGAAGGCATAGTTGGCAAAATTTTCGCCGCTCTTGGTGTAGTACTGATCCTTGTTGGCCCAATGCAGCACCACCTCTTCCCCGGCATAGGGAATGGCGTAGGTGTCGCCCTTGTAGCGCCGCTGGCTGATGAAGTCGCCCTTGTCGTAGTAGCGGGAAAAGAAGGTGAGCAGGTGGGTGTACACCGCGTTTTCGTGCTCGACCGCGCCAGAGCTATAGGCGGCCAGTTTCTCCCGCAATTCAAGCACTTTAGGCACGGAATCGGGGTCGATGCCGTCGGCCCGGTATTGGGCTTCTTTTTCTTTCAGCTCCTTGCGCAGGCCATCGCTATTGGCCGCGCCTGCCGTGGCCAGGCTTTCCGCCACCTTGGCCTTGAGCCGTTTTTCCAGATAGTCGTTGACCTCGCGCGACCGGGCATTGAGAATGCGATAGACGCCAAAGTCCAGCTCTGGCCGGTCAATCTGGAAGATTTCCTTCAACTTCTTAACAAGGTCGTCGTATTTGCTCATGGCGTGTCTCGGTTGAATTTCGTTACACCACTGTCCACTCGATGGTGAACAGACGGGTTGATTCGGTTTTCTGGGCAAGGCGGCGCTCCAGCGAAGAGATCAGGGCGTCACGTTTTTCGATGATGCTGTCTTCAACCTGGAATATCTCGTGCCGCTGGCGGCGTTGCTGCTTTTCCAGCTTCTGGATTTTCTGCTGGATTTCGTGCTGCTCGTCAAGGCTTACGGCGACCCTGGCCTGCCGCTGGCAAATTTTGATCTGCTCCTTGGTATCCTTCAGGGCTTTCTCTGAGGCCAGCACCATATCATCCGCCCATTTCTCCAGCTTTTCACGGGCCTCGTTGAAGTGCCGGTTGTTCGCCTCAAGCGAGAGGCTGACAGTGGCCTTGGTGTGGCGCTCAGCCTCGGCTGACAGCCTTTGGGCAACCGGACCGGGGATTTCTGTCGGGCCGGCATATTCGGCAATACAGTTGAACAGCTTTTCGCAGGTCTCCTGGTCCAGGTGTTGGCCCTGATCGTCAATGGCGGAAAAGAGCAGATACTCTTCGCGCTCGTAGCTTTCAATGGCAAGGGCAGTCAGGGCAAGATACCCGCGTTTGCCGCGCAACGCTTCGACCAAATGCAGCCGGGTTGGATGCTGGCTGACATTGAAGACAATGCGGGCCGGTGGCGTGTCCAGCGACTTGCCCTGATCAATGACATATTCGCCCAGCGGGTGCGAGAGACGATACAGAAAGGTTCCGTATTCTGCCCGTTGGTCTTCGGCTGTTTCCAGGGTGTGTGGCTTGTTGGTCTTGGGCGCGGCTTTGGAAATGAGGTGGTAGCGACCGGCGGCAATCCCCGGCGTCGGCGGCGTAGCGAGATCAAAAGCCAGGGCGTCATCGTCGAATTGCGCCCGCTCGTGCAGCATGAATTGGGTGAGCGACCAGAAGCGCCTGCTGAAGCGGTCGAGCTGGATCTTGGCCTCGTTCAACTGGACCCGCAACCGCTCATGAACCTCCTCGTCAAAATTTTCAAGCAGCAGCTTACGTGTATCACTCATCCGGGCCTGGATGCGCTCGTCCATTTCCGCCTGCAACGCCTTGAAGGCGGCCTCGATTTCTTCCTGGGTCCGGCATTCCTGGTAAATGGCAAGGATGCGCTTTTCAAAATCCACCCCGGATTCGATGCTGCCCAAAACATCATCGGAGGCGCCAAACACCCCACTGAACAGGTTGAATTTTTCGGTCAGCAGCTCCAGAACCCGGCGGTCTGCCTGGTTTCGCTCGTTGAGAAAATTGATCACCACCACATCATGCTGTTGCCCGTAGCGGTGACAGCGGCCGATGCGCTGCTCTACCCGCTGCGGGTTCCAAGGCAGGTCGTAGTTGATGACCAGCGAACAGAATTGGATATTGACCCCTTCGGCCGCCGCTTCTGTAGCGATCATGATGCTGGCCTGGTCGCGGAAATGCTCAATCAGCGCGGTGCGAATATCGATGTCCCTGGAGCCGGCGACCCGGCCCGTGCCCTGGTTGGCAGTCAGCCAGTTTTGATAAATGGCCGTGGCTTCCGGGCTGTTGTTGGTGCCGCTGAATTGCACAACCTGGCCCCCATAACCATGAGCCTCCAGGAAGTCTTTCAGGTAAATCTGGGTGCGCCGGGATTCGGTGAAGATGAGCGCCTTCCGTTTTGCGCCGGTGGTGGCCATCTGCTGGAAACCAACCTCAAGAGCACTGAGCAGGCTGCGGGTTTTGGTGTCGGTGCCTATGCGGTGCGCCCAGTTGATCAGGTGGGTCAGTAAATCGATTTCCTCTTGTAACTGCCGCCGGTCGATGGTTGCCGGAGGAAGGCTGCTTTCTTCTTCTGGCGGGTCAAGCTCCAGAATTTCATCGAGCAGGTCTTCCTCGATGTCTTCCTCGGTGACAAGTCGTTCGGCAAAGCCGGGGTCGTCCTTGATTCGCTCTTCCCGCAAATCCTCCAGCCGCTGCCGCATGGTTTCCAGGGTGCCGGCAACCGCCAGAGAAGAGGACGCCAAGAGCTTGCGCAGGATCAGTTCGGTGAGATGGCGCTGGCTGTGCGGGATAGCGTAGCTGTTCTTGCGTTGCAGAAAGGCGCTCACCGCTTCGTAGAGCTGGTGTTCGTCGTCGGTGGGGCAAAACGGTCGGGTAATGGCGCGGCGCTCTGTGTAGCGGATGTATTCCGTGACCTGGTTGCGCAAGGTCCGTCGGCAAAAACCTGATAAGCGCTGGCGCAGGCCGTCCAGGTCGCCACCAGCCGTGACATACTGACTGCGGAAGGCGCTCAGATCGCCAAACAGGTGCTCGTCGATGAGGGTGGAAAGACCATACAACTCCAGCAGGGAGTTTTGCAGGGGGGTCGCGGTCAAGAGCAGTTTGCGGCAATCTTCGGTGGCCCAGCGCAGGCCCTGGCCGATCTTGTTGCTTTCCCGGTAGGCATTGCGGAGTTTATGGGCTTCGTCGATGACCACCAGATCCCAGGCGATGGCTTTCAACTCGTCACGAATCCGGTTGGCGTAATGGTACGACAGGATGATGATGGCTTTCCTGTTGATGGGCGATTGCCCAAGCTTGATGGTGTCGCGCCAGGTTTTGGCATCCAGCACCAGCGTCGGCAGGTTGAATTTTTCTTCCAGCTCCAACGCCCACTGTTTGCGCAAGGAGGCCGGACAGATAACCAGCAGTCGGCGTCGGCGTTCCGCCCAGTACTGGCAAAGGACAATCCCCGCCTCAATCGTTTTGCCCAAGCCCACTTCATCGGCAAGCAAAACGCCTTTGGCCAACGGGGAGCGCATGGCGAACAAGGCCGCTTCAATCTGGTGGGGATTCAAGTCAACGCTGGCATCGAACAGGGATTGCGATAGACGCCCTATCCCGTCAGGGCCATGCCGCCGGGTGAGTTCGTGGGCGAAGTATTTTGCGTGGAATGCTGTTATCATTTGCCAGGTTACGCCGTCTCAAAAAATTTACTTGCCAACCTTAAAGATGTTCGTAAGCTATCGAAACAAATTAGCGTAACTATCCGCTAAATGCCTTAAAAAAATTAATACGGCTGCCGATCCGGGCCTCGGTCAAGGGAAACCTTCGAATGTTGGTTGCCTTGGCGAAAGAATGGAAGGAGTGAATCATGGTTGAAAAATTTTCCCGGTGGGACAGTGCGGACTACCTGAAAAGCGAAGAAGATATGGCGCTTTACTTTGACGCCTGCATCGAGGAAGACCCGGGCGACGGCAGTTTGATCCGCGCCGCCCTGGGTGACATCGCCCGCGCCCGCAGCATGACGCAACTGGCCAGAGAAACCGGCCTGGCGCGAGAGGGGCTTTACAAGGCGCTCTCCGTAGAGTATAAGAGTTGATCGGAAAGATGATAGTTTAAGATTTAGTGAACCCAGTACAAAGGAGTAGTACAAGATGACGGAAGGCACGGTTAAATGGTTTAACGATGCAAAGGGCTTTGGTTTTCTCGCGCAGGACGGCGGCAGCGATGTATTTGTCCACCACAGCGCAATCCAGGCCGACGGCTTCAAGTCGTTGCAGGAAGGAGCCCGGGTAACCTTCGATATTGTCGATGGCCCCAAAGGCCCGAGCGCGGCCAACGTTGTCCAAAAGTAACAGCTGATTTCGATTGTTGCTAAAGGCCCCGCATTTTGCGGGGTCTTTTTTTTGTCGATTTGCCCAGAGGTACACACCATGATCAACGCAGCCAATGTCTCCCTTGCTTACGGCAAGCGGGTCATTTTTCAGGACGTCAACATCAAGTTCACGCCCGGCAACTGTTACGGCCTGATCGGGGCCAATGGGGCCGGTAAATCGACCTTCCTCAAGATTCTGGCCGGCAAGCTCGAACCGGATCGGGGCGAGATCAGCAAAGGCCCGAAAGAGCGGATCGCCATGCTCAGTCAGGACCAGTTCGCCTTTGACGAGTACACGGTGTTCGATACCGTGATCATGGGCCACAAGAAGCTTTACAAGGTGATGGCGGAACGGGCGGCCCTCTATGCCAAGAGCGATTTTTCCGAGGCCGACGGCCTCCGTTCCGGCGAACTGGAGGTTATCTTCGGCGAGATGAACGGCTATGAGGCGGAAGCCGAGGCCGGGGTATTGTTGAGCGGGGTCGGGATCCCGGAGGAGCTGCGGCAGAAAAAAATGAAGGAGCTGGACGGCAGCGAAAAGGTGCGGGTGCTCCTGGCCCAGACCCTGTTCGGCAACCCGGATATTCTCCTCCTCGACGAGCCCACCAACCAGTTGGATCTGAAGACCATCAACTGGCTGGAGTCTTTTCTCTCCCGCTTCAACAACACCGTGATCATCGTTTCCCATGATCGCCATTTCCTCAACCAGGTCTGCACCCACATGGCGGACATCGACTACGGCAAGATCCAGGTCTATGTCGGCAACTATGATTTCTGGTATCAGGCCAGCCAGCTTCAGTTCCGCCAGAAGGAGAGCGAGAGCAAGAAGGCCAAGGCCAAGGCCGACGAGCTCAAGGAGTTTATCCAACGCTTCAGTTCCAACGCCTNNGCCTCCAAGGCCAAGCAGGCCACTTCCCGCAAAAAGTTGCTGGAAAAGCTCACCATCGACGACATGCCGATCTCGTCGCGCAAATATCCCTACATCGTCTTTAAGCCGGAACGGCCTTGCGGCGACGTGATTCTGGAGATCGAAGGGCTGAGTAAGACCATCGACGGGGTTTGTCTGTTCAAAGACCTGTCGCTCCTGGTCAACAAGGGCGACAAAATCGCCTTTGTCGGCGAGGGCAGCCTGGCCAAGACCACCCTCTTTCAGATTCTGGCCGGGGAACTGGAGCCGGATGCGGGTAGCTTCCGCTGGGGAGTGACCATGAAACCCTCATATTTCCCCAAGGAAAACAGCAGCTATTTCAGCAACCAGGAACTTGATCTGGTCGGCTGGCTGCGCCAGTACGCGCCCCCCAAGGAGAACGAGAGTTTTGTCCGCGGTTTCCTGGGCAAGATGCTTTTTTCCGGCGAGGAGGCGATGAAGAAAACCTCGGTCCTTTCCGGCGGCGAACGGGTGCGCTGCATGCTCTCCCGGATGATGCTCTCCGGCGCCAACGCCCTGATTCTGGACGAGCCCACCAACCATCTCGACCTGGAGTCGATCACCGCCTTGAACAACGGCCTGAACGATTTTTCCGAGGTGGTGCTTTTCGCCTCCCACGACCATCAACTGGTTTCGACGGTGGCCAACCGGATCGTCGAAATCACCCCGGCGGGCATCACCGATCTGATGATGGACTTTGACCAGTATCTGGCCATGAAGGAAGCCGGGCCGGCCGACGAATACGACAACCCGGCCCGCCGAGCGGCGTAATCAGGCGATGTCCGGTTCTCAACTCCATCCCCAGCCCCATACCCTGCCGCCCTGGGTGATCTACCTGTTCATGGTGATCGGCCTGCTCTCGGCGGTGGCCTTCCGGCTACTGACCATCGTCAACAGTTTCCGGCCGGAGCTGATGCGGCCGGTCTGGTATGCCGGGGTGATCGGCTACATCCTTTTTTTCTCATATCGCTTCTACATTACCGAAAAACGGCGCAAGGTGATCCTCTTCTACCGGCTGTTGGAGAAAATCCGCGATCCGGCCCCCCTGGCTCCCGAAGACCGGGAAACCATCGCCTACGTGCTTTCCTCGCTCATCAAGTCCAAGGAAAACGTCAACTACCTCTTCATCTTCGCCCTTTCCCTGCTGGCGGTGATCGTCGATCTCATCCTGGCCCACGGCGGTTATTGACGGCGCCGGCAAGTCCCTTGATCATCTCAGATCGGAGGGGCGATGGTGACCAGGATCCGCATGTCGGTGGCGGCCCGCACCCCGTGGGGCTCCCTGATTTCGGAGATGAGGATGTCGCCCTCCTTGGCCGGCATCGCGCTGTCGTCCCGGCCCAGGAATTCTCCCTTGCCTTCGATGACGGTGATGCTCAACTCGCCGTCCAGATCGTGGGAGTGGACCGGAAAGGTCTGGCCGGCCGTGAGATTGAAGTTGATGATCTTGAAGTGGGGGGATTCGTGCACCAGGAAGCGGTGCATGCCTTTATCGTTGAACTGGCGGGCCAGGTCGAGGCTGATTTTTTTCATGGTTTTTTCTCCTTGCGGGGCTTGCTTGCGGGTTGGTTGTTGGTTTTGCGATCAGCGGCGGGGCACCATTGGCGCACCGGGCATTGCGGGCAACGGGGATGGCGGGGGAGGCAGATCGCCTGGCCGAAGGCGACCAGGATCGAATTGATCGTTTGCCAGTGGCGGCTCGGCAGTTTTTCCCGCAGGGCCATTTCAGTGGCGGCCGGCTCGGCGGTTTTGACATAGCCCCAGAGGTTCATGATCCGGTGGACATGGGTGTCGACGCAGATCGCCGGTTGCTGGAAGGCCACCGCCACCACCAGGTTGGCGGTCTTGCGGCCCACCCCCGGAAGTTGCACCAGTTCTTCCACCGTTTCCGGGATGCGGCCGCCGAAGAGTTGGTTCAGCGCCGGTGGCAGACGGGCAAGAAAACCCGCTTTCTGGCGGAAAAAACCGACCGGATGGATCAGTTCCGCCAGCTCCGGTTCGGCCAGCCGGGTCAGGGTGGCCGGATCGGGGGCCACCGCAAAGAGGCGGGCCGCCGCCTGGGCCGTGGTTGCGTCGCGGGTGCGGGCCGAAAGGATGGTGGCAACCAGCACATTGTAGGGATCGCGGGTTTGCACCGCGATCAGATCCACCACCGGAGTCCGGTATTTCTTGACCTCCTCTTGCAGAACCGCCAGCACCGCCTCCAGATCAAACACTTTTCTGCTCACTGGCCGGCCCGTCTCTTTTTCACCGCCTGGTCGAGCTTTCCGAGCAATTCCCCGAGATCGACCGGCTTCATCAGGTAGTCGAAAACCCCTCGCTTCATCCCGTTGATCCCGCTGGCCACCGAACCGTGGCCGGTGAGAATGATCACCTCGATGGAGGGATCGTGGTTTTTGATCAGCTCCAAGGTTTCCAGGCCGTCCAGGCCCGGCATTTTAAGGTCGAGCAGCACCACGTCCGGGTTCCAGCCCTCCCGGACGTTGGCAATCGCCTGTTCGCCGCAGTCGGCGGTGATCACCTCGAGGCCGCGCAGTTCCAGCCGTTCCGCCAGGGTGGCGGCGAATTCGCTTTCGTCGTCCACAATCATTATTTTAGTGCCGGCCATGATGTTCCTCGCTCTGTTCGTGGGCGACCGGGAAGGTAAGGGTGAAGGTGGAGCCGCTCCCCACCGCGGAATTTACCTGGATGTCGCCGCCCAGTTTTTTGACGATTCCGTACACGATGAAAAGGCCCAAGCCGGTGCCTTCCCGCTCCTTGCCGCTGGCGATCCCGCTTTTGGTGGTGAAGAATGGTTCGAAAATCTGTTTCACCACTTCCGGCGGCATTCCCGCTCCGTCGTCGCTGATTGCAATCTTCACCTCGTCTTGGCTGCTGCTGGTGACGATGCTCAACTTGCCGTCCTCGCCGATGGCGTCAAAGGCGTTGTTGATGATGTTGAGCAAAACCTGCTGCAACTGTCCCTGGTCGCCCTGGATTACCGGCAGCTGGCGATCCAGGTTCAAGTCCAGGGTGATGTTCCGGTAGATCGCCTCTTTTTCGAGAAAATCCAGCACCTCCAGGATCAATTCGTTGATCCGCACCAGATCCAGGGTGGAGTCCATCCGGCGGGAGAAGCCCAGCAGGCGGTGGGTGATCGCCTTGGTCCGGGTGACTGCCGCTAAAATTGCCTTCAGTTGCTGGTTGAATTTATCCCGCCCGGAAAAATCCGGGTGCATGGCCAGCAAATCCTGCATCAGGCCGGTCTTTTCGTTAATGATCGCCAGCGGGTTGTTGATTTCATGGGCCACCCCGGCTGCCAGGCGGCCGATGGAGGCGAGCTTGTTGGTGTGTTCCGCCTGGCTGAGCGCAGTTTGCCGCGCCTCGTCAGCCGTCCTGATCCGGTTGGTGAGATAGACCGCGATCCTGATTACGATCAGGCCGCAGATCACCGCGCAACCGATGACGATCATCCAGAGCTGGCCCTTGAAGGCGAGCCAGTTCTTTTTGTGCTGATAGCCCGGCTGGTCCAAAACCAGCACCCAGGGGGTGCCCTGGATACGGCCCAGAGCCCGCAGAATCGGGGCGTCGTTTTGTTCCTGCTCAAGGAGTACGGTGCGGCCTTTTTTGGGCAGGTGAGAGATGGGGAATTGGTCGTGAATGGTGCCGTGATAGCGGGAAGTGGTCTGTAAAACGCCCTGTTCGGTGACCAGGAAAAGATCCTCGGTGAGGTCGGAGTCCACCGAGGCGAGGAATTCGTCCAGGGTCTTGGCATCGATACTGGCCCGCAGCAGCCAGGAGCCGCCGGTGGTGGGACGGCTGACGGTCACCACGAAATGGGGGATGTTGCGGTAGCCGAGGAAGACTTCGCTGACAAAGAGCCGGCGGGAAAGGGCCTCGGTGTACCAGGAGACCGCCGAGTAATCCTTGCCGGCCAGATTGTAGGGGCCGGCATAGGCCTTCTGGACGCCGTCCGGGCCGATGACGCTGAGATCGACCAGCCCCCGGTGGTAGGCCTTGAGTTTGACGAAAACCTGGTCGAGCCGCTCCTGTTGCGCCAGTTCCGGGAAGGTGTAGGCGTCGGAGACGACCAGGATCGCGGCCCGCAGTTTTTCGATGAAGGTTTCGATCATCTGACGGGAGTTTTCCGCGCTCCAATGGGCGTTCATGTAGGTCTCTTCCTGGAGCAGCCGGCGATATTGGAAAAAACTCAGGCTGGCGGTGATCAGCACCGGGATGATGGTAATCAGGATCATGATCACCAGCAAACTGCGACAGAGGCGGCGATAACGGCCGCTGGCGGCGGCCGGCAGATAGTTGAGCGGATTCCAGGAAAAGGGTTGTTCGGTCATGGCTTGCCCTCCCGCTTGGGGTGACGGCGGACGATTGCGCCGGCTGGCAGTTGTTCGTTCAGGGCCAGGGGAAGCAGGTCGTCCAGGTGACCGATCACCCGGTCGATCACCTTGATCCGTTTCCAGGTCAGATACTGGTAGTGGGGCTCTTCGATGCCGCCGCAGACCACCAGGGAAACCTCCTCTTTCAGAATCAGACTGCACAGGTCGTCGGCGGAGGGGCCGGGCAGGAGCACGGTGCGGGGTTCGCCGCTCACTTTGCCGGCCGCGGTCGCGGCGATAAAAACCTCGCCGCAGAGATCGAAACGGGGCGCCACTTCCTGCCCGGCCAGGGTGATCAGTATCTTGCCCATGTCGCTTGCCTATGAAATTTCATGTTGTTTCATCTTACGCCAAAGGGTGCTGCGGCTCCAGCCCATAATTTCCGCGGCCCGGCCCCGGTTGCCGTTGCTGCTGATCATTGCTTTTAAAATGCGCTGTTTTTCTATTTCGCGCCAACTGCCGGAAAGCTTCTCCGGGGCCGGATCGGAGGCAATGGCGTGGGCCTCGGCTGGGGAGGCGGGAGCGGGCGAGGTCGTCGTCTCCGGCCCTTGTCCTTCGTGGAGATAACGGGGCAGGTGTTCCGGCCCGATCCGTTTGTCCTGGCAGACATTGACCGCGTATTCCACGATGTTGCGCAACTCCCGGACGTTGCCGGGGTAGGGATAAGCGGTGAGCAAATCAAGGGCCGCCGGTTCGAAGCCGGCGATCTGTTTGCGCAGGCGGGTCGCCAATTCCTGCCGGAAGTGGTCGAGCAGCAGCCGGATATCGCCCTCCCGTCGGCGCAGGGGCGGCAGGTGGGCGCGGAGGACGTTGAGCCGGTAGTAGAGGTCGCCCCGGAAGCCCCCTTTTTCGACCAGTTGTTTGAGGTCGTGGTGGGTGGCGGCGATGAGGCGGACATCGACCTGCACCTTGCGGGAGGAGCCCAGGGGGAAGAATTCGTGGTCGTCGAGGACGGTGAGGAGCTTGACCTGCAAGGGCAGGGGCAGGTCGCCGATTTCGGTCAAGAAGAGGGTGCCGCCGTGGGCCAGCCGGAAGAGGCCGGGTTTGTCGGCGGTGGCGCCGGTGAAAGCGCCCTTGGCATGGCCGAACAGTTCCGA
>DIKC01000009.1:14769-15078 GCA_002421565.1 Desulfobulbaceae bacterium UBA5628
GTGCCGGTTTCGCCGGTGATCAGGAGGGCGGAATCGGTTTGGGCCAGCACCGGCAGCAGTTCAAAAACCTCCCGCATCCCCGGACTATGGCCGAGGATACCCGCGGGGGCGTCGCCGTGCAGCCGGTTTTTGTCCAGTTCCTTGAGAAGGGAAATGTCCTCCAGAACCAGCAACAGCCGGGAGGAAGAGAGGGGGGTGGCGATGAAGCGGATCGCGATTTTCCGGCGGTCGCCGCTGATGATGTCGCCCTCGCCGCTGACCTGGTCGCCCTGGCGCAGGGCCTGTTGCCAGGGTCGCCGCCGGCCGCTG
>DIKC01000087.1:0-641 GCA_002421565.1 Desulfobulbaceae bacterium UBA5628
ATGGCGGCGGCGGCGTGATCCTGGGTGGAAAAGATGTTGCAGGAGGCCCAGCGCACCTGCGCCCCCAACTCAACCAGGGTTTCGATCAAAACCGCGGTCTGGATGGTCATGTGCAGGCTGCCGGAAATACGAGCCCCCTTGAGCGGCTGTTGCTTGCCGTATTCCGCCCGCAGGGCCATGAGGCCGGGCATTTCGGTCTCGGCAATGGCGATTTCCTTGCGGCCCCAGTCGGCCAGCTTCATGTCGGCGACCTTGAAGTCGGCCGTTTTTTTCGTGGTTTTCTTAGCCATGAATCTTTCCTTTGTTTTTTAAGCTTTGCATTTCAGGCCGGCGGCCTCGCGGAGGATTTCCGCCTTGTCGGTGCGCTCCCAGGTGAACTCTTCCCGTTCCCGGCCGAAGTGGCCGTAGGACGCAGTCTTGAGATAGATCGGGCGGAGCAGGTCGAGCTGCTGGATGATCGCCTTGGGCCGCAGGTCGAAGTGGGCCAGGATCAATTGGCGGATTTTTTCGTCTTCGATCTTGCCGGTGCCGAAGGTGACCACGTTGATTGAAACCGGCTTGGAGATGCCGATCGCATAGGCGACCTGCACTTCGCACTGCTCGGCCAGGCCGGCGGCCACGATGTTTTTGGCCACGTAGCG
>DIKC01000087.1:744-3440 GCA_002421565.1 Desulfobulbaceae bacterium UBA5628
ACCCCGCAGTCGCCGACCGGGCCGCCGATCACGAAGCGGCCGGTGGGGTTGATGAAGTACTTGGTATCGGCGTCGAGCATCTCGGCCGGCAGCACCGGTTTGATGATCTCCTCCATCACCCCTTCCTTGAGGTCGGCGTAATCCACTTCCGGGGCATGCTGGGTGGAGAGGACCACTGCCTCGATCCGTTTGGGCCGTCGGTGTTCATACTGGATGGTGACCTGGCTCTTGGCGTCGGGCCGCAACCACGGCAGGCGGCCGCTTTTGCGGACTTCGGCCTGGCGCTTGGTCAGCTTGTGGGCGAAGTGGATCGGCATCGGCATCAGCACCTTGGTGTCGGTGCAGGCGTAGCCGAACATCAGCCCCTGGTCGCCGGCCCCCTGGTCGAGATCGAGGCCGCTTCCTTCGTTGACCCCCTGGGCGATGTCCGGCGATTGCTTGTCGATGCTGGTCAGCACCGCGCAGGATTGCCAGTCGAAGCCCATGTCCGAGGAGTTGTAGCCGATTTCCCGGATGGTCTGGCGGACGATGTTCGGCATATCGACCCAGGCGGTGGTGGTGATTTCGCCGGCGATCATGGCCATGCCGGTGGTGACCAAGGTTTCGCAGGCCACCCGGGCCTGTTTGTCCTGGCCGATGATGGCGTCGAGGATGGCGTCGGAAATCTGATCCGCCACCTTGTCGGGATGGCCTTCGGAGACCGATTCGGAGGTGAAGAGATAGTTCGGCATGGGATTTCGCTCCTCTAAAGCATAAACCCGGTGAATGGCCCGCAGGCCGTCCACCGGGTATGGTTGATCACAAAATAAAATATTTTTATTTGGCGGCTTCGATCTTGGCCTCTTCCACGATCACCGCGTAAACATAACCGGCCCCGAAGTCCTTGTTGGCGCTAAGTTTTCCTTCGATGGTCACGGTGTCGCCGGCCTGGCCGGTCTGGTCGGTGGTGGCCACCAGATCATGGGTGTTGTCGGTGGGTGCGCCGGAACCGTCCTGAAGATGGAGCCAGTTGCGGCCCATGATGTTGGGAGAGACCTTGACCAACTGGCCCCGGACCCGCACCGTCTTGCCGTTCAGTTCCGCCGCCTTGGCAAAGAGTTCGGCCACCGTGAAGCTGTTGTCGCCGGTGGCCTTGTCAATCTTTAGTCCGGCCAGAGGAACGACAGCCTTGCTACTACCCATCGGGGCGGTGATATCCATCGGTTGCTTGTCGGTCTGGGCGCCTTCGGCCTGCATGGCGGCGTTGAAATCCTGGGGCGCAACGACCGGAGCTGCTTCTGATACTTCGGCGGGTGGAGTGGTGGCTGCTTGCTGCCGCGGTTTTTCACAGCCGGCCAGCAGCAGCGAAGAAATGATCAGAGTGCCAGCCAGGCATTTGCCAAAAGCAGAACAAGTGGTCATGATACGTATCTCCTTGAAAAATGGTTGATCGGCGTGGAGGCCGATGGTTAGTGGGCCGTTGTTTCAGCTAAGCGGTCGGAAACTATAATCCAATTTTTTCCCTTTAGCCGTAATTTTTACCTCACCGCCCTTTTGCAAACGGCCGAAGAGAATCTCCTCGGTGAGGGCGTCGCCGATTTCGCTCATGATCAGGCGGCGCAGGGGGCGGGCCCCGTAGTCGGGGTCGTAACCCTGTTCGGCCAGGAGGCCGCGGGCCGCCTTGCTCAGGCTGATGCTTACCTTGCGCTCGGCCAGCCGGGCTTGCAGTTCATTGACCGTTTTGTCGACGATTTGTTCCATCAAACCCTTGTCCAGGGGGTTGAAGGTGATGATCCCGTCGAGCCGGTTGCGGAATTCCGGGGCAAAGAGGTTTTTCAGCGCCTTCTGGTCCCGGCCCCGGCTGTCGCCGGTGAAGCCGATCGCCCGTTCGGCCAGTTCCCTGGCCCCGGCATTGGTGGTCATGATCAGGATGACGTTGCGGAAATCCGCCTTGCGGCCGCTGTTGTCGGTGAGAGTGGCGTGATCCATCACCTGGAGGAGAATGCCGAAGATGTCGGGATGGGCCTTTTCCAGTTCGTCGAAGAGGAGTACGCAGTGGGGATGCTTGCGGATGGCGTCGGTCAAGAGGCCGCCCTGGTCGAAGCCGACATAGCCGGGGGGCGAGCCGATCAGGCGGGAGACCGCGTGCTTTTCCATGTATTCGCTCATGTCGAAGCGTTCGAAATGGACGGAGATGGTGCGGGCCAGTTGCTTGGCCAGTTCGGTCTTGCCCACCCCGGTGGGGCCGGCAAAGAGGAAGGCCCCGGTCGGCCCCTCGCCGGGCTTGACCCCGGCCCGGGAACGTTTTACCGCCGTAGCCAGGGCAGCCACCGCGTGATCCTGGCCGTAAACCTGCTCCTTGATCCGTTCTTCCAGGTGGCGGAGGTTTTCCAAGTCGGCCCCGGTCGCGCTTTTGGCCGGCATCCGGGCCATTTTGGAAACCACTTTTTCGACATCGCTGACTGTTACCGTCTTGCGGCGGCTGAGGGCCTTGGTCATCCGGAAGGCGGCCCCCACCTCGTCGAGAACGTCGATCGCCTTGTCCGGCAGAAAGCGGTCGTTGAGAAAACGGTCGGCCAGTTCGGCGGCGGCTTTCACCGCTGAGGCGGAGTAGCGGATCCCGTGGTGCGCCTCGTAATGGGGTTGCAGTCCCTTGAGAATGGCGATGGTGTCCGCCACCGAGGGTTCTTCGATGTCGATCTTCTGGAAGCGGCGGG
>DIKC01000175.1 GCA_002421565.1 Desulfobulbaceae bacterium UBA5628
CTGGGGCGGCCCAATGTGGGCAAGTCCAGTCTGCTCAATCGCCTCCTGCGGGAGGAGCGGGCGATTGTGACGGCGGTGCCCGGCACTACCCGCGATACCATTGAGGAGGTGCTCAATATCCACGGGCTGCCGGTGCGGATCATCGATACCGCCGGGATTCGTGAAACCAGCGAGACGGTGGAGGAAATCGGAATCCGCCGGTCGCGGGCCAAAGTGGAAGCGGCTGATCTGGTTCTGCTCCTGCTCGACGCCGCGGCCGGAGTTGCGCCGGATGATCTGAACCTGTACGATAGCGTCAAGGATAAGCCGCTGCTGCTGGTACTCAACAAGATCGATCTGGCATCGGCCCAAGCCATTGCCGGGGTGGCGGCGCACTTTGCCGGCCGCCCGCTGGTGCGCCTGTCAGCCTTGACCGGGGTTGGATTGGCGGAGTTGGAAACGGCGATTTTCAACGAGGTGGCCGGCGGCCCGCCCCGCGATCCCGATTACGCCTGCGTTCCCAATGCCCGTCATGCCGCAGCTCTGGTCAAGGCGCGGGAAGAGGTGGCTGGGTTGCTGACGGCGCTGGCCGAGGGTCTGGCCCCGGAATTGGTGGCGGTGGAGGTGCAGACCATTCTCGACTATCTGGGCGAAATTATCGGCGAGACCACCGCGGAAGATGTACTCGATCTGGTCTTCGAGCGGTTCTGTATCGGTAAGTAGAGCCTTAGCGTCATAAAAAAACCGCAAGCGGCGAGGAACAACGATGGCCGACAAAAAAGCAACGGCAACGGACAAGGAAGCCGAGCTTCGGCAACAGGCGGCTTTTCTTCGCAATCTCGCCTTTTTTTACGATTTCGACGATCATGAGTTGCGCCAGTTTTTGCTGGTCAGCAAGTGGTTCCGGGTTCCCCAAGGGGCGTTGATCATCAAGGAGGGGGCGGTGGAACGGGCCTTCTATATCCTGGTGCGGGGTGCGGCCGAGGTGACCAAGCGGGGCCGGGGCAAGAAAGCCACGGTGCTGACCACCCTCCAGGCCGGCGCCTGTTTTGGGGAAATGGCCCTGGTGGGCGAGAGCAAAAGAACCGCCGATGTGGTGGCCAAGAGCGAGTCCTTTGTCCTGCGGGTGGAGCCGGAGATCATGCACGGCTCCAATGTGTTTCTTCAGCTCAAGTTTTACAAACGCTTCTGTGAAACCCTGGTGACCAGGTTGGATCTGGCCAACCGCCGGATGGCGGGCCAGGAGCTTGATGTTGAGGCGACCCTGCGCCAGGTGCTGGGGGTGACCGAGCAAGACCAGGAGCCGGCGCCGGCGGTGGTCGCCAAGGCCCGCTCCGTCAAAACGCCTTCCTTGCCGGCGATGCCCGATCCCCAGGCCAAATTGTCCGCCTCCAAACTGAAGCCCCGGGTTCGGGCCGATCGGTTGCGGGCGATCAACCCGGCGGTTAATCGCGAGCTGCGCCGGTTGTTTGAGGCCGGGCTGGCCGAGAGCGATACCCGCCGTTTTGCCGAGCTCATCGCCCTTGATCCGATCTTGAGCGTCAAGGTATTGCAGGTGGCGAATTCGCCCCTTTACCGGCGGGTCACCCCGGTGGCCACCATTCCCCACGCCATGATCATCGTGGGCATCCGGGAGATGTGCAAGATCGTTGCGGCCATTCTCGATGAAAGCGAAGGGGCGGTGATGTTCGGCGGTTTCAGCGCGGTTTCCCGCTGGTACTGGCAGCACAGCGTTCTGGTGGGCAAGATTGCCGAGTTGCTCAAGGATGCCATCCGCCTTAATCCGGGGGTCGATGTTTATCTGGCCGGGCTTCTCCATGATTTGGGAATCGCCGCCCTGGATCAGCTTTGTCCCGCTTTTTATCCCCAATTGACTCGTCCGGTCCCGGTTTTCGACGACCTGAGCCAGGCGGAACGGCAATATATCGGGGTGGATCATGGCCGGGCCGGCGGTTGGTTGATGGAGGAACTGGGCTTGGGGGCGGTATATATGGAGGTGATGAGCAGTCACCATCAACCGGAAAAGGCGTCGGCCCCCCATCAGGTGGTGACCGCCCTGGTCGGACTGGCGGATCTTTTTGCCGCTGAACGGGAATCGCTGCCCGGAGTGGCGGCGGTGGCTCCGGATGCCTTGTTGCGCTCCTATGGCTGGCTGATTTTACAGGAACATCACCGGCCGTTCATGGAGGTCAATGTGGGGCGGTTTGCCGCTTCGTTCCGGCTGGAGCTGGACAAGGGCTGGCAGGAATTGACCGCCGCCCTGCCCGAATAAGCGTTTAAAATCAGTCGGCCGGGGAGAACTGGCTTTTGTCGGCTCCGCAGATTGGGCAGGTCCAGCTGTCCGGCAGGTCTTCAAAGGCGGTGCCGGGGGCGATGCCGTTGTCCGGGTCGCCGAGTTCGGGGTCATAGACATAGCCGCAGACGTTGCAGGTATATTTGCTCATGGGGATCCTCCGTTAGTTGGGATGGGTAATTGAATTATGCCCTCAGGATGCTGGAAAGAGCTGGGGGCGTCAAGGGTTTTCAGAATTTTTATGGCAAAAGGAAAAGAGACGATGGCAGGCAGGGAAGAGGTGATCGGGGCGGCGGCGATCGCGGCGAGGGTGCGGGAGCTGGGGCGGGCCGTATCGGAGGATTACCAGGGGCGGGAGTTGGTGCTGATCGGGGTGCTTAACGGCGCTTTCATCTTTATCGCCGATTTGGCCCGGGCGATCACCATCCCCCTTCAAATCGATTTTATCCGGGTGGCGAGTTATGGCGCGGCCGCCTCTTCTTCCGGGCAACTGCGGCTGACCAAGGAAGTGGAGTTGCCTCTGGCCGGCAAAGATATTTTGCTGGTCGAGGACATTGTCGATACCGGCCGCACCCTGGCCCGTTTAAAGGAGTTGTTGCAGGCCCAAAAACCGGCTTCGGTGCGTATTTGCGCCCTGATCGACAAACAGGAGCGGCGGGAGGTGGAGGTGGCGGTCGATTACCCCGGCTTTACGGTGGCCGAGGGCTTTCTGGTCGGTTATGGCCTTGATTACGCTGAACAGCACCGCCATTACCCGGCCATTTACCGGCTGCTGGATTGCCGATGAGTTCGCGTTCCGATCAGTTGCAGGCCAAGGACCGGCGTTACCTCTGGCATCCCTATACCCAGATGCATGATTATGGCGGGCGCGAGCTGCTGCTGGTGGAACGGGCGGCCGGAACACGCCTTTATGATTATCAGGGCCGGGCCTATTACGACACCATTTCTTCCTGGTGGTGCATTGTCCACGGCCACAATCATCCCACCATCAAGGCCCGGATTCAGGCCCAACTGGAGCGGCTGGATCAGGTGCTGCTGGCCGGGGTCAGCCATGAGCCGGCGATTTTGCTGGCCGAACAACTGGTCAACTTGACTCCGGCCCCCTTGAGCAAGGTTTTTTTCTCCGACAACGGCTCCACCGCCTGCGAGGTGGCGGTGAAGATGTCGCTCCAGTACTGGCGCCAGAGCGGCCGTCCGGACCGGCAAGGGCTGCTCGCCTTGGAGCGCGGCTACCACGGCGACACCATCGGCACCATGAGCCTGGGCGGAGTGCCGGAATTCCATCAGGCTTTTCGCCACCTGATGTTTGATTCCTTCCGGGCGCCGGCCCCAGATTGTTATCGTTGCCCGGCCGGCAAACGGCCGCCGGCGGAGGATGCGGCCGGGGGGGGGAGCGCGGGCTGCGACTATCAATGCCTGGCCCCCTTGGCGGCCCTGCTGGCCGAGCATGGCGAACAAATCGCCGCCTTCATCCTGGAGCCGCGGATTTTGGCGACAGGCGGGATGATCGTCTATCCGGCCGAGTGGTTGCGGCGGGCCGTGGTCTTGGCGCGGCAATATGGGGTACACGTGATTTTCGACGAGGTGGCCAGCGGCTTCGGCCGTACCGGCGCCATGTTCGCCCTGGAGTCGGCCGGGGTAGTCCCTGATTTTCTTTGCCTTTCCAAGGGACTGACCGGCGGCTGCCTGCCGCTCGCCGCCACTCTGACCAGCGATGAGGTTTACGCTGCTTTCTACGCCGATTACCGGGAAAACAAGACCTTTTTTCACGGCCACACCTTTTCCGGTAATCCCCTGGCCGCTGCCGCTGCTTTGGGTTCGTTGCAGGTCTTTGGTGAGGAAAAAACTTTTGACACCCTGCCGCAAAAGGTGCAACATCTTCGGGCTCGAATGGAGCGTTTCCGGGAACTGCCTTGGGTGGGCGATCTGCGGGGGCTGGGAATGATCGCGGCCCTGGAACTGGTAAAGAATCGGCAAACCAAGGAGCCCTTTGCCTGGGCCGAGCGGGTTGGCTGGCCCATCTATCTGGCCGGCCTCCGGCAAGGATTGCTGCTGCGTCCCCTGGGCAATGTGATCTATCTCTGGTTGCCTTTATCGGTTACCTTGGCGGAGATCGACGAGATCAGCGAACGGATGTGGCGGGTGCTCTCCGATCCGGCCAATATCGTTGGCTTCGGCAATGGGTAAGTTTTTGGTAGTAGGCGCCTGTAGCTCAGCTGGATAGAGCACCGGCCTTCGAAGCCGGGTGTCGGGGGTTCGAATCCCTCCGGGCGCACCAGAAAAAAGTGGAAAAATGCAAAGAAGAATGGATTTTCCTCAAGTCTCCAGCTAAAAAACCGATATAACGAAAAGCGGCGGGTGTTGGCCGCGATGATAAACGGGGATTGCTCTTATGGACGACCTGTTAGCGCTCAAAAAGGGGATGAAGCTGGCCATTGAGTACGGGGCGCGGCTACGGCTGGAGACTCCGGGGGTGGAAATGACGCTGGAGAGCCGGATGGTGGGGATGGAAAATGAATTCCTGATCATTACCACTCCCCCCAACCCTCAGGGGATGCTGGATCATAAATTTTTTGTCGGCAATGAGTTTGTGGTCCGTTATCTCAGCCACGGTACGGTTTACGCCTTTCAGACCAAGTTGCGGGCGATGATTACCACCCCGTTGCCCCTGCTCTTCCTGGAATATCCCAAGATCGTCCAACGCGATGAATTGCGCAGTAAGAAGCGGGCCAACTGCATGATCCCTACGGTGTTCATCTACAAGGAAGAGGAGAAACAGGGCGCGATCATCGATATTTCCATTACCGGTTGCCGCTGCCTGATTCGTGATCCCGGCCGGGGCAGCCGGATGATCCATCTTGATACCGACAAGAACGTCTCCCTTTCCTGCAAGTTTCCCGGGGTGAAGGGGCAGACTCCTTTGTCCGGAGCGGTGCGCAACATGAAGAAAAGCGCCAAGGAGATGGATTTCGGGGTGTTGTTCAACGATGAGACCCCGCGGGAATCGATCAAGCTGGTTTCCTGGTACATATCCACCATTGAAAATTATCTCTTTTCCTTGGGCTAACGGATTTAGGCGCCCATGGATCTCTGGCAAGCCTTGGCCTTGGCCCTGTTACAGGGGCTTACTGAATTTTTGCCCATCTCCAGTTCCGCCCACCTGATCCTGGTGCCGATTTTGACCGGCTGGCAGGATCAGGGGCTGGCCTTTGACGTGATGGTTCATGTCGGCACCCTGGTCGCGGTTTTATGCTATTTTCGGATCGAACTAAAAGTCATGGTGCGGGAGTGGCTTGCTTCCCTGGGCGGACGCGGCCCCCTCACCCCCGACGCCCGCCTGACTTGGGCGGTCTTGCTGGGTACGATTCCGGCCGCCCTGGCCGGCCTTCTGGCCAAGGATTTTATCGGCCAGCATCTCCGCTCTCCCCTGGTGATCGCCGGGGCCACCATCCTCTTCGGTTTGTTGCTCTGGTGGGCGGATCGCCGGGGGAGCCGGAGCCGGGACGAGCATACCATCACCTGGTTCGATGTGCTTTTTGTCGGCCTCTCCCAAGCCCTGGCCCTGATTCCCGGCACCTCCCGTTCCGGGATCACCATCACCGCCGCGCTTCTGGTCGGTTTTAACCGCCAGGCCGCGGCCCGTTACTCATTTTTGCTTTCCATTCCGATCATTGCCTTGGCCGGGGGATGGGAGACGGTGGGATTGTTGCGCGCCGCCGCGTCGGTGACCTCCTGGACCCCGCTGCTGGCAGGCGCCCTTGCCTCCGGGCTGGCCGCCTATGCCTGTATCCACTTTTTTCTTAAATTGCTGGCCCGGATCAGTATGCTGCCATTTGTTCTCTATCGCCTGGTTCTGGGGGTAATGCTGTTGTTTTTTGCCTCTTGAAAAGGCGACGGCTTTCCGGCGACCCGGCCGCTGACATTTAACCGCAAAAAAGGTGAAGAGTATGGCAAAGACCATGGAACTACTTGGTGAGCGGGCGGAAATGCTGCTGAGTCATGTCTGCCGGGGGATTCCCAAGGAGTCGCTGCACCTGCCCGGCCCTGACTTTGTCGAGCGGGTCTGGGGGATTTCCGACCGCAAGCCGCAGGTGCTGCGCAGTCTGCAAAGCATCCAGGATCATGGCCGTCTGGCCGGAACCGGTTATCTTTCCATCCTGCCGGTGGATCAGGGAATCGAGCACAGCGGGGCCGCCTCCTTTGCCCCTAATCCGGCCTATTTTGATCCGGAAAATATCGTTCGTCTGGCCTTGGAGGGGGGCTGCAACGCGGTCGCCTCCACCTTCGGGGTGCTGGGGGCGGTGGCCCGTAAATACGCCCACAAAATCCCCTTCATCGTCAAGTTCAACCACAACGAGTTGCTGACCTGGCCGACCAAGCATGACCAGATTCCCTTCGGCAACATCCGCCAGGCCTGGGAGATGGGCTGTACCGCGGTGGGAGCGACCATCTATTTCGGGGCGCCGGAATCAAACCGCCAGATCCGGGAGGTGAGCGAGGCCTTTGCCCTGGCCCATGAACTGGGGATGGCGACTATTTTATGGTGCTATCTGCGTAATCCCGCCTTTGTTCAGGGCAAAGAGGATTATCATCTGGCCGCTGACCTTACCGGCCAGGCCAATCACCTGGGAGTGACCATCGAGGCGGATATCATCAAGCAGAAACTGCCGGAGAACAACGGCGGCTTTACCGCGGTCGGCTGCGGCAAGACCCATCCCCGGGTCTACGATGAGCTGGTGAGTGACCATCCCATTGATCTGGTGCGCTGGCAGGTGGCCAACAATTACCTGGGCCGGGCCGGGCTGATCAACTCCGGGGGAGCGGCCGGGGCCAATGATTTCGCGGAAGCGGTCTACACGGCGGTGGTCAACAAGCGGGGGGGCGGGATGGGGCTGATATCCGGGCGCAAGGCCTTTCAGCGCCCGATGAAGGAAGGGATCGAACTGCTTAACCTGATCCAGGACGTTTACCTGGATCAGGGCATTACCGTGGCCTGATCCAGGTTATTCCACCTTGAGCAGTTCCACTTCAAAGAGGAGGACGGCGTTGGGGCCGATGGCATCGCCGGCCCCCCGTTCGCCGTAGGCCAATTCCGGCGGCAGCACGAGGTTGAATTTGTCGCCTTCCTTCATCAGTTGCAGGGCCTCGACCCAGCCCGGGATCACCCCGGTCACCGGGAAGGTGGCCGGTTCGCCGCGCTTGAGTGAGCTGTCGAATTCGGTGTCGTCAATGAGGGTGCCGCGATAATGAACGGTGACCGTGCTCTCCGGCCCCGCTTTTTTACCCTTTCCCTTGTTGACCACCTGGTACTGGAGGCCGCTGGCGGTGGTCTTCACCCCTTTTTTCTTGGCGTTGGCGGCCAGGAACTTCTTGCCTTCCTGCTGGTTTTTGTCCGCCAGTTGCTTTTGCTTGGCCAAATGGGCCCGCATAATGCCTTCCTGCAGTTTCGCCATCCCTTCCGACTGTTCGGCCTCGCTGAGGCGGGAGGTGCCGGCAAAGGCGTCGCGGAGGCCGTCGGCGATCAGGGCCGGCTCCAGGAGGGCGCCGTTTTCCTTGAGATCCTTCCCGATCTGCTGGCCCAAGGCATAGGATGATTTGCTTTTCTGGTCGGCCAGGTCGGACTTACCGGCCGGGGCGGCTAGGAGGGCGGAGGCAGTCGCAAGAACGGCGGTCAGGGTCAGCAGGGAGAAGATTTTTTTCATGGTCTGTTCCTTGGGAGGGAGGGGGCAGGGAGAATCTATTTTGGTTGGTGCACCCGGCACGATTCGAACGTGCGACCTACGGATTCGTAGTCCGGTACTCTATCCAGCTGAGCTACGGGTGCCCATGACAAAGCGCTTTTATACCGTAATTCGCCCCTGCGGGCAAGATAAATTCGCCTCAGTAAATTCGCCTCAGAGCAGGAGCAGGAGGCTTACGGCCATCACCGCCATGCCCCCGATCAGGCCGTAGACCGAATTGTGGCCGGCGCTGTACTGGCGGGCGGTGGGCAGCAGTTCGTCTAAAGAGATGAAGACCATGATTCCGGCCACCCCGGCAAAGAGCAGGCCGAACAGGGTTTCTGACATGAAGGGAAGCAGCAGCAGGTAACCGACCAAGGCGCCGACCGGCTCCGCCACCCCGGAAAGAAAGGAATACCAGAAGGCCTTGACCCGGCTGCCGGTGGCGTAATAAATCGGCACCGAGACCGATATTCCTTCCGGGATGTTATGGATTGCGATGGCCACCGCGATGCTCACCCCCAGGGTCGGATTGGCCAGGGTGGCCATGAAGGTGGCCAGTCCTTCCGGAAAGTTGTGGATGGCGATGGCCAGGGCGGTGAGGACCCCCATCCGCAGCAGGCGGGGATCGCGGGAGGCGGGCTCACTCATCTCCTCGATAATATGGGCCTCGTGGGGATTTTCATAGGCCGGCACCAGGTGGTCGATGAGCAGAATCAGCATGATCCCGCCGAAAAAAGCGGTCACCGTGTACCAGGTGCCGGCGGTCTGGCCGTGGATCGGAATCAGACTGGCCAAGGCCTTGGGGAAAATTTCGATGAAGGAGACGTAGATCATTACCCCGGCGGAAAAACCCAGGGCCGCGGCAAGAAAGCCGATATTGGTGCGGCGGGAGAAAAAGGCGATGGCGCTGCCCACCCCGGTGGAGAGTCCGGCCAAGGCGGTGAGGCCGAAGGCGAGCAGCAGGTTTTCCGTCATTTAACGGCCTGTTCAGATGTCGTCTTCAAGCTGATCTTCCTCGGAATCAGGTTTTTCCTCCTCTTCTCCGTTCGCCCCTTCCTCCGGCTCTTCCGCTTCATCGACGGCGTCGTCCGGCGCAAGTTCCGGTTTGCGGACTTTTTCCGCCGGCAGCACAAAGGCGGAGATGTCGGCCACTTCCTTTTTGACCTTGGGATCGGCCAGACAGAGCGGGCATTCGCCCAGATGTCTTTCCATGAAGGCGATCATCCGGGCCGGGGCCATGGCCTCGTCCTGAACTTGGGCGTACCAGTTTTTGATCAGCTTTTGCAGGCGCTGGCACTTCATAACCAGGCAACTCCTCGGGGTGATTAGCTTGCTTGGCGACCTTGGCGGCCGCCGGAAAGTATCTAGCCTATTTTTTAAAACGCGCCCATATTTTCCGTCGCGGGGAAGAAAAAAGTTGTTCTCCGTCCGGCAAGAAACTATGGTGTGGGCAGCCGTCATCGTTACGGAAGCGGAAAGGGCACTGGTGGCCCTCCCGGACTTCAAATCCGGTGCACCGGGTTAACAGCCTGGTGGGTGGGTTCGATTCCCATGCGCTTCCGCCATTTTCCCCCTCCCTCAGCGCAGCAGCGGAAACCCCAGTTGTTCCCGTTGGGCCACGTATTGCTCCGCCACCTGGCGGGCGATATTGCGAATCCGGCCGATGTAGCGGGTTCGTTCCGCGACGCTGATTGCCTTGCGCGCATCGAGCAGGTTGAAGGTGTGCGAGCATTTCAGGCAGTAGTCGTAGGCCGGCAGAATCAGCCCCAGTTCCAGAAGCCGGAAGGCCTCGCTCTCCCAGGTGGTGAAAAATTCCATCAGCTTGTCCACCCGGGCCTGTTCAAAGTTGAAGGCGGAGAATTCCTTTTCCGCCTGGAGAAAGATGTCGCCGTAGCTGATCCGGCCGTTCCAGGAAATATCGTAAACGCTCTCCACCCCCTGCAGGTACATGGCGATTCGCTCCAGGCCGTAGGTCACCTCCACCGTCACCGGGTTCAGTTCCAGGCTGCCCGCCTGCTGGAAATAGGTGAACTGGGTGATCTCCATCCCATCCAGCCATACCTCCCAGCCCAGGCCGGAAGCGCCCAGGGTCGGGGATTCCCAGTCATCCTCGACGAAGCGGATGTCGTGCTCCAGGGGGTCAAGGCCGAAACGGGTCAGGCTTTCGATATACATCTCCTGGATGTTCGGCGGCGAGGGCTTGATCACCACCTGATACTGGTAATAATGCTGGAGGCGATTGGGGTTTTCGCCGTAGCGGCCGTCGGTGGGACGGCGGGAGGGCTGGACATAGGCGGCCCGCCACGGTTCCGGTCCCAAAACCCGCAAAAGGGTGGCGGGATGAAAGGTGCCGGCCCCCACCTCCATATCGTAAGACTGTTGGATGGCGCAGCCTTTTTCCGCCCAGTAGCGGCCCAATTCAAAAATGATGTCCTGAAAATACATGCGGTTCCCTGTCGCTGAATATTACGCCCCGGCTGGCGGGCCAAGGGGTGTGTTTGCCTGAAGCCGCTACAAAATGGCAAGTCGGACTTTGTGTGTCAAGGGTTTTCGTGGGAGTTGAGGCGGGCCAGGGCTTCCCGCGCCAGTTGGCCCTCGCTGACGGGGGTGATTTGCCAGTCATGGTAAAGGCGGATGGGGAAGGAACTTTTAGAGAGGGCGGCGATGGCGGCTTGGCTTTCGGTGGCTTGGAGATAACCCAGAGCACGGGCCGCCAACCCCCGCACCACCGGATCGGGCGAGTCCAGATAGGCCGGCAGCCAGGCGGGCGCCCTTTTTTCTTGCAGCAGCGCGGGCCGGGCCTCGGCCAGGCGGCCGATTCCCCACATCAAGCCCTGTTGCAAAGGGGGATATTCGAGAAAAAAGCCCTCTTCCCGCATAAAGGCGACCAGGATGTGGGCGTACTCCTCGGCCAGGCCGGGGTGGAGGGCCAGGCATTCGGCCATTGCCTCCGGCACTCCCCAACCGATGCCGCCGGATTCGTCGTTCAAGCTCCACATGAAGCGGCGGACGACAATCCGGGCCGCTTCCATCTCTTCGGCGGCCAGCTCGGCCACCATTGCTCCGAGGGCGCTGATTGCCCGCCAGCGGAGCAACTCTTCATGGCGGCAGATCCCGGAAAAAAGGGCCTTGAGCACCGCCGGCCGGGGCAGGGCGCGAAGGCGCTCCATGACCGCCTCCCGCTCCTCCCCGGCCAGCAGGGCAAAAACCTCTTTCTTGACCGCCCCCTGCCTCACCCCTGACCGCGGATCGCCCGGCCCGCGGCCCGGCCCAGTTCCACGCAATCCTTCAGGGTTTCATGGGTGGGAACGTTCTTGATCTTGACCCCTTCCCCGATCAGCTCGATCCCCATTTCGGTAAGAAAGCCGGTCAGGTGCTTGACCGCCTCGCCGCTCCAGCCAAAGGAGCCGAAGGCCGCTCCGACTTTGCCCTTGGGCCGCAACCCCTTCATGTAGGTGAGGACATCGGCCATGGCCGGCATGATATTGTTGTTGAGGGTAGGGGAGCCGAGCAGGATCGCCCGCGCCTCCAGCACCTCCTCCATGATGTCGCTGCGATGGTTCTTGCGGGCGTGGAGCAGTTTGATCTCGGTGATTCCTTCCGCCAGCAGGCCGCTTTCCACCGCCCGGGCCATCTTTTCGGTGCTGTGCCACATGGAGTCGTAGATGATCAGCGCCTTGTTTCTGGTTTCCTGCTTACTCCAGCGGTCGTAGGCCGCCAGGATTTTTTCCGGTTGTTGCCGCCAGATCAGGCCGTGATCCGGGGCGATCATGTCGATGGCCAGCCCCATTTCCCCCACCTCGGCCAGCAGTTTCTGGACCAGATGGGAGAAGATCAGGAGGATGTTGGCGTAGTACTTGCCGGCGTGGGCCATCAGTTCGGCCTCATCCACCTGATCGTTGAAGCGCTCCGAGGTAGCCCAGTGCTGGCCAAAGGCGTCGCTGGAAATCAGCAGTTTTTCCTCGGGGATGTAGGAAAACATGCTGTCCGGCCAGTGGAGCATCTTGGTTTCCAGAAAATGGACGGTGCGTTTGCCAAGCTTAATAACATCGCCGCTCTTGACCGGGGTCAGTGGCCAATCCGGCCGGTGGAAATGCTCCAGGATCACCTTCTGACCCATGGGCGAGCAGAAGATTTTTTCCGGCTTGACCAGATCGATGATTTCCGGCAGGCAGCCGGAATGATCCAGTTCCACATGGTTGACCACCAGATAGTCGATCTTGCTCGGGTCAGTCACCTGGCGGAGGTTGTGGAGCATCTCCCGGAGAAAGCCGGAGCGCACCGTGTCGAAGAGGACGGTTTTCTCGTCCTTGATCAGATAGGCGTTGTAGGTGGTGCCTTTTTTGGTGGAATAGCCGTGAAAATCGCGGTTGTTCCAGTCCACCGCCCCCACCCAGAAAATATCCGGTTTTATTTCGGTTGCCGTCATTGCTTGTTTCTCCCTGGTTCAGCTTTTCCACAATCCGTGCAGGTTGCAGTATTCCCGCGCCGTTACCTTGGTGGCCGCCACCGGGAAAAAGGCCTCGGGGGCGTCGCCGGGCTTGAGGAACTGGCGATACGCCTTGCCGTCGGCCAGCAGTTCGATCCATTCGATGTAATGCTTTTCCTCCATCGGGTGGGCCACCGAGCCGACCTTGACCAGCCAGCCGCCGTCCTTGGCTTCCACCACCGGCATATGCTTTTCCTTGGCGGCGTCCACCGTGTTTTCTTTTTGCAAGGTCATGGGCTGGCCGCAACAGACCAGTTCTCCGACCCCGCCGTGAAGCACTTCAACGATGTTGCCGCAGATGTCGCACTTGTAGATTTCCAGTTTTTTCGCCATGATCGTTCTCCTTTTTACCAGTTTTCGGCCAGCAATTCGAAATGGGCCTGGGCATGATCGCAGGCCGGGCAGCGATCCACCGCCTCGGCCCCTTCGTGGAGATAGCCGCAGTTGCGGCAGCGCCAGGTGGTGGCCTTCTCCCGTTTGAAGACCCGGCCCGCCTCGATGTTGGCCTTGAGGGCCAGGTAACGTTTTTCGTGGAATTTTTCCGCCACCGCGATGCTCATGAAAATATCGGCGATTTCCGGGAAGCCCTCTGCCCGGGCAATCTTGGCGAATTCCGGGTACATCGTGGTGTATTCGTAGTTTTCACCGCCGGCCGCCTCGGCCAGGTTTTCGGTGGTGGTGCCGATCACCCCGGCCGGGAAGGTGGCGCTGACCTCGACCATGCCACCTTCCAGCAGCTTGAACAGCCGTTTGGCGTGTTCCTTTTCCTGCTCGGCGGTTTCGGTAAAAATCTCCGAAATCTGGACATAGCCATCTTTTTTGGCCCGGGCGGCAAAATAGGTGTAGCGATTACGGGCCTGGGATTCGCCGGCAAAGGCGGTGAGGATGTTTTTCTCGGTCTTGCTGCCTTGCAGTTTGGCCATATTTATCTCCTTGTGGTTATGAGTCCATATTCTGACAATCGGGGCAGAGGCCGGAGAATTCCAGCCGGTGCCGCAAAATTTTGAAGCTGGTCCGTTGGGCCGCCTCTTGCTCTACCCGGCAGTCCGGGGGCAGGTCGAGGTCATCCACCCGGCCGCAATTAAGGCAGCGGACATGGTAATGAAGATCGGCATTGCCGTCAAAGCGCTTTTGGGTGCCGCCGATCTCCAGCTTCTGGATCATCCCCTGTTCCGCCATCAACTCCAGGTTGCGATAGACGGTGCCGAGACTGATGCGGGGCAACTTTTGTCTGACCATCTGATAAAGATCGTCGGCAGTGGGATGGGAGGTTACCTTGCAAAGCTCGTCCAGCAAGACCCGCCGCTGCCTGGTAACTCGTAATTCGCCTCCCGGTTCCATAATCTTCCTCCATAACTGAAACTTATTTGAGAATAATTCTTATATTATCGGTAACTCGGTAAAGCGCAACAATTTTTATCCGACAAAATCTTTACGCAATGGCCCTACAGGGTGTTAACTATCGCCGTATCTCTAATTAAATCGGCTGGCTCTTGGAGGGGGCCAAGCGGATTTTTCCGGTAAAGATGTTCATCAACTTTGGGGGTGCCACCCCAAATTTTATATACGACCAGGTCTTCCACCATGATCAACACCGCGTTGAAGTGCCAGCCGGTCTGATGTACCTGACGCTTGAAACGGAACAGGTCAAGAAGCACGTTGCCATGTCGTTCGGCAACGATCCGTTGGAGGTTGATCTGGAGCGCCTGGCAGTTCTCGGAGGCAGCCACGCAATCCCGCAAACCTTGGTCCAGGTCAGCCAGTTTTATGGAAGAATTCGGGAAAAAAAGCTGCACGATGTCGGGATAGGAAAGAATCTGAATGTTGGGAGTCCGGATCGGGTCAATCTGCAACGCCTGAAGTTCCGCTCGCGTGGTCTGGTATGGGACGATTTGGTCAAAAAGCGTCTTGGCCTGGTCAAAGCTATGCCAGGGCGATTCTTGGTGGGATTTGGCCACCGGCAGCATGGCGCAACCGCTGTTGCTCAACACGACCAGAACCACGGCGAAAGAGAGGATCGCAAATCTGGGCATGGCGTTTTTTCCTTGTGGGTACTCAGTTTTAGAGGTTGACCAGGGTGCGGCCGTGATGACGGCCCTGTAACATATCATCAATCCGCTGCTCCAGCCCGTCAAGGGAAATTTCGGTGACCAGCCGTTCCAGGTCGGGTAGCCGCCAGGGGCCGGCCAGCCGGGTCCAGATATCCCGGCGCAGGGCCATCGGACACTCGGCGCTGTCGATTCCGATCAGGGTTACGCCCCTGAGGATGAAGGGATAAACATTCAAAGGCAGATCGGGCGAGGCGGCATTGCCGCAGCAGGTAACCACTCCGTTGTAGCGGCACGATTTGATGGCGGTGGCCAGGAGCGGGCCGCCCACAGTGTCGAGCACTCCGGCCCAGCGGCCCTTGAGCAGCACGCTCGCTGGTGTCCAGGGCCTCCTCCCGGCTTAAAATCCGTTGCGCCCCCAATTCCCGCAAAAAGTCGGCCTGTTCCGGTTTGCCGGTCACCGCCGCCACCTCGTATCCCAAACGGGCCAGAAGCGCCACCGCGATGCTGCCCACCCCGCCGCTGGCGCCGGTAACCAGAATTTTACCGGCCGTCGGCGGCACCGGAAAATCCACCAGCCGGGCCAGGCACTGGGCGGCGGTAAAACCGGCGGTGCCGTAGATCATCGCTTCCCGCAGGCCGAGGCCCTTGGGCTTCGGCATCACCCAGGCGGCCGGCACCCGGATATACTGGCCGAAGCCGCCGGGGGTGTTCATCCCCAAGTCGTAGCAGGAGACCAGCACCTCGTCGCCGGGGGCAAATTCCGGGGTTCGGCTTGCCGCCACCACCCCGGCCGCATCGATGCCGGGGGTGTGGGGATAGCGCCGGGTCACCCCCCGGTTGCCGTTGGCGGAAAGGGCATCCTTGTAATTGAGGGAGGAGTAATGGACCCGCACCAGCACTTCGTGGTCGGGGAGATCGCTTAAAGGGCGTTCGATCACCCGGCGGCGAAAAAGGCCGGGGCTCGGTTCATCGACCAGCAGGGCGCGGTAAGAGGAAGGTAAGGCGTTGGCAACAGGCACGTTTTCTCCGTTATCAAGCAATTTGTTCATTTTGGTGGAAAGTCGTGTTGCCAGATTAACGCATTTGCGGGTAAAGAGTAAAGCAATGATGCCGAAGTCCCCAGGTGAGCATAATCCGACAAACCATGATGGGAGGTGGCGATGAAGGTTTACGACGACAAGTACATCAAGAACATAGTCCTGCTCGGTAGCGTCAAATCGGGCAAAACCACCCTGGCCGAAACCATGGTCTTCGAGGCCGGGCTGCTCAAGCGGCGCGGCACGGTGGAGGACAAGAACACCATCTCCGACTACCACGAAATCGAGCACGAACGGGGCAACTCGGTTTACGCCACCACCCTCCATACCGAATGGCGGGATTACAAGATCAACATCATCGACACCCCCGGCCTGGATGACTTTGTCGGCGAAATCGCCTCCTCCCTGCGGGTGGCGGAAACCGCGGTAATGCTGATCAACGCCCAGTACGGGGTGGAGGTGGGCACCGAGGTTACCTGGAATTATCTCGAACAGTTCGCCAAACCCCGCATCTTTGCGATCAATCAGGTGGACCATCCCAAGTCCGATTATTTCATGGCCGTGGAGTCGATCCGGGAGCAGTTCGGGCCGGCGGCGGTGGTCATGCAGTACCCCTTGAATGAAGGCGAGGAATTCAACGCCATTATCGACCTGCTCAAGATGACTATGTACAAATTCCCGGCCGAAGGGGGCAAGCCGGAAAAGCTGCCGATCCCGGAGAGCGAGAAGGAGCGGGCCGCCGAGCTGCACAATCAATTGGTGGAAAAGGCGGCGGAAAACGACGAAGAGCTGATGGAGCTTTATTTCGACAAAGGCAGCCTTGATGAAGACGAGATGCGCAAGGGGCTCAAGATCGGGATGCTCAACCGCGACCTCTATCCGATCTTCTGCCTCTCGGCCAAGCGCAACATGGGCAGCGGCCGGATGATGGGCTTCATCGACAACGTCACCCCCTCGGCCGTCGAGATGCGGCCGGAAAAGGCGGTGGACGGCCGGGAAATTGCCTGCGATGCCGCCGGCCCCGCCGTTCTCTTTGTCTTCAAGACCCTGATGGAGCCCTTCCTCGGCAAGATCACCTTTTTCAAGGTCTGTTCCGGCCAGGTGAGCGAGGGGATGGATCTGGTCAACAGCGCCACCGGCGACAGCGAACGGTTCAACCAGTTGTTCATCATGGACGGCAAGAACCGGACCCAGGTGAGCAAACTCTCGGCCGGCGATATCGGCGCCACCCTCAAGATGAAGAACACCCGCACCAACCAGACCCTGCATGCCAAGGAGTTCCCGGTGGAACTGGCACCCATCGAGTTCCCGGAGCCGCGCATCCGTTCGGCGGTGGTGCCAAAGGAAAAAAAGGACGAGGAAAAGTTGGGCGAGGCCCTGCGCGAAATCCAGACCGAAGACCCCACCCTGCGGGCGGAACTGGCCCCGGAACTGAAGCAACTGATCCTCTGGGGCCAGGGCGAACTGCATCTGGCCCTGGTCAAATGGCGGCTGGAGAAAATCCACAACCTGGCGGTGGAGTTTGCCGAGCCGCGAATTCCCTACCGGGAGACGATCAGAAAGGCGGCCAACGCCATGTACCGCCACAAAAAGCAGTCGGGCGGTTCCGGCCAGTTCGCCGAGGTCCATCTTCGGATCGAGCCGTGGGAAGAGGGGATGGCCGAGCCGGCCGATCTGACGGTGCGGGGCCGGGAGACCATCGACCTGCCCTGGGGCGGCAAGCTGGTCTTTTACAACTGCATTGTCGGCGGGGTGATCGACAACCGTTTCCTGCCCTCGATCCTGAAAGGGGTGATGGAGAAGATGCAGGAAGGGCCGATCACCGGCTCCTACGTCCGGGATGTGCGGGTGATGGTCTATGACGGCAAGATGCACGCGGTGGATTCCAACGACATCTCGTTCAAGATCGCCGGCGCCCAGGCCTTCAAGGATGCCTTCCGCAACGCCGACCCCCAGATTCTGGAGCCGCTCTACGAGATGGAAATTCTGGTGCCGGAGGAATTGATGGGGGACGTGATGAGCGATCTCCAGACCCGGCGTTCGATGATCCAGGGCATGGAATCCCAGGGCAAATATCAGATCATCCGGGCGATCACCCCCTTGGCCGAGCAGTATAAATACACCACCGCCCTGAAATCCATGACCCAGGGCCGGGCCAGCTTCAAGCGCACCTTCAAGGAATACGCGCCGGTACCCTACGAGGTCCAGCAGCAACTGGCGGCCGCCCAGGCCACTGACGCCTGATCCGACAGCGCCAACCCACGGGGCGAGGCCGGCTCCGTGGGTTGGCTCATGCCGGCCTCTCGATGACTTCCCAGTGTCCGGCCTTGTCGGAACCGACGCGAAAACCACACCCTTTCAGGCGATTCCAATGTGTTCTTTGATGCCAGGGTGTTACTGGGCACCCCGGACATCAACCAAACCGAAATACCGCTGCGGCTGGTCGGCTACACTGTCGCGGACAAACCATACTGGATCGCCACGGATCGTTTCGATCTCT
>DIKC01000048.1 GCA_002421565.1 Desulfobulbaceae bacterium UBA5628
CCCGGCAATGAAGAAGGTAGCGCAGGATCGGCAACTGGACCCAGGGGTTGACATGGCACTCGGAAGCGAGCCGGCCCTGGCGATCGATACTGAACTCCTTGCCCAGACAGACCAGGATCAGCCGCTCCCCCACCAACCGGCCGCCGCTCCGCTCGGCGACTTGGGCAAAATCCAACTCCCGCACCTGCTCCTGCAAGCCGGCCACCAGCTCCGCCTGCTCGTCGGCCAGGCTTCGGCGGGGAGCTAGCTCTCCGCCCAGGCCAGCCGCGCTTTCCCGATCCAGGGCCGGGCAGTCGGCCAGCTTTTTTTCCCCCCGCAGCACTGCCGCCGCAAAGGCCAGGCAGGAAGGCAAATAGCACTGTCGGCAGTTGCTTTGGGGCAACAGCTTGTAAATGGTAAAGAGATCAGCCATAATCTTGCCATATTAACACAGCCGCTCCGGATTATGAATGAACAAAACCGCGGGAGTGAATGACGATGATCATCGGGGTACCCGGGGAAATCAAGGATCATGAGTTTCGGGTGGGGTTGGTGCCGGCCCAAAAAACGCGCCCATAACGCACAGATTTTTATTGACACGGTTGCCAATGAAAACTATCCCGTGATAGCATCCTAGTGAACTGATTGTCCGTAATCTCTGCCAAAGTCGACCAAGGAAATAATGAGCATTGCAACAGCGCATCAAACATTGTTGGCAAAACATGCTCACCCCCCGGAGGGGATGCATTTTTACGCATCGCCCGAAGAGATCACCATTGATCCGGATATCAGTGCTTATGCCCACCTTTTAAATCGAGCCTGGGAAGACTTTCAGCTTGCCGGAGTCGTCTGTGTCGCCGGTATCCCAACCCTCTATCTCCGTTTTTTCTCCAAAATGCTCACACCGGAAGAGGCCGCCGAATGCCAACGGCAATTCTGGAACCAGGGCGTAGCAACAGTTCTTGTCTTGGTCGATCCCCAAAGTGTGCGCCTCTATTCCGGTCTGGCAACTCCGGCGAAACCGGGGCAAGAGGAGCATGATCAAAGCCTGATCGAAGCCGTATCCCTGGCGGACTATTCCATCCGTATCCATGAAATTTATCACCAACTGGCCACGGGTCAGTATTACCGGAAACACCCTAAATTCGATGCAAAACAATCCGTTGACGCCTATCTGCTCAACAATCTGGCCGCTTTGCGCGACATTGTCACTGTCGGCCCCGATGGCCTGAGCAAATCCGAAGCCCACGCCTTTCTGGCCCGCGTCCTTTTTACCTGTTATTTGATTGACCGGGGTATTATCGACCTGGCCCACTACAACTATTGCGCCTGTTCCCCCAGGGCAAAACTGGTTGACGTGCTGGAGCCGCTGAAGGGAAAAGAGGCCGCCGCCAAAAAAGTACTGTATCGGCTGTTTGATGACCTCAAAGGGAAATTCAACGGCAGCATGTTCGATCAGAGCACCGAGGTTGAACGGGCTCGTATCCGAGACCGCCATATCGAACTCCTAGTGGATTTCTTGCGGGGCCACCAGGTAGAAAGCAGACAGCTCTCTCTTGGGTTCTGGGCCTACGATTTTCGGTGGATTCCGGTTGAAACCATCAGCGCCATCTATGAGGAGTTCCTTGCCGGGGAGGACCAGGAGGGCAAACACCAGTCCGGAGCCTTCTACACCCCGAGATTTCTGGCGGAAACGGTCATCGATGTTGCCGTTCAGGGAGATCCGGCCTGGGACACGAAACGATACCTTGATCCGGCCTGTGGTTCCGGAATTTTTCTGGTCGCTCTGTTCAACCGCTTGGCGAGCCGCTGGCTGGCAAGCCATCCAAAACACACATACAAAGAAAAAGCCGATGCCCTGCTGGGGATCATGCGCGATCAACTGTGCGGCATCGATATTCATCCCACGGCCTGCCGTATCTCCTGTTTCAGTCTTTATCTGGCCTTCCTGGATCGTTTTGATCCCCGCGATATTGTCAGCTATGTGGAACGGACCGGTCGGAAACTACCCCGCATTCTGTTGAATGACGAAGATGCCACGCCCGAACCGGAGTTTCCTGTTATCAGGCGGGACAACTTTCTTGATCCTTCCCGGCTATTGGGGCGGTTCGCATTGGGGCGGTTCGGATATGTAATCGGCAATCCCCCCTGGCATGGACGAGGAAGCAAGCAGATCGCCCAGGATTTTGTACAAGCGATCCCGCAATATCTGGAATCGCAAGGAAGAGCTTGTGTCTTGCTGCCCGCCAAAATCCTCTTCAACCGAACGGCTAATAAATTTCAGCACCAATGGCTATCAACGGTCACCCTGGAAAAAGTCGTCCAGTTGGCGGATTACAGTTTTATCCTTTTTAAAAATGCGCTTTGCCCCAGTATTATCGCCCGATTCACCGCCGCGCCTCCGGAAATTGCCTCCCACCAAGTAGATTATGAAACCCCCAAGGTCAGGAAGATTGATTTTCGTAATGGCATAATCCCGGTCGCACCGGGAGACCGGAAGCGTATTGCGCTCCGTGAACTGCTGCATGATGCCAAAGCAAACAAAGCGTCTATCGTCTGGAAGCGGAATCTCTGGGGGACGCCCAAGGATAATGCCTTTTTGCGGCATCTGCTGGAAATGCCTTCTCTAGGCGATATAGCAGGCCCGCCGAGAGAAAAAAAACGCTGGATAAAGGGGCAAGGTTTTCAGCCAGAAACCAAGAAAGAGCGTTTGCAGCCCAAGCAACCGTGGTGGGGGCCGACAGATCTGTTTCTGGCGGCCAAAAAGGAGATACACGGGCTTTTTTTATTTTCTAGTGATTGCAATCCGATAGAAAATAGTTTCCCAAAACTACGTAGATCTCCAAACCGGAAAATATTTTCCCCACCGCTGGTTTTGATCAGCCAAGGAATTGGCAAAGGAGCCATGCCTAAAGTTGCTTATTGCGACTTCCCAGTCCTTTTTCAACATGCTCTGCAATCCATTGCCGGACCCGCTAAAGACGAAAACCTTCTCCTCTTTTTGGCTTCGTATCTGCGATCAAAGTTAGCTCACTACTTCCTGTTCCATACATCTGCTAATTGGGGCACGGAACGGGATAGAGTCAACCTGGAGGAATTACTTCGTCTGCCTTTTCCGCTTCCCGGGACCGAGGAGGCACCACCTGACGCGGCGAAAATAGTTAGCGACGTTGCCCAAAAGGCGCGGGCGGTAAAGAAGAAAATTGAAGAGGACGCAAGAAACACCCGCGTAGCCGGTGAGTTCCGCCTTACCGGCGAACGCCGGGAAAAATTGGCCGATCGCAGGCAAAAGATGGTTGAAGACTTGCAGGCCGAAGTTGAACCGCTGATTTACCGGTACTTCGATCTCATCGAGCAGGAAATCATCCTGATTGAAGACACGGTGGAGATTTTCATCAAGAGCGCCACCCCGCACCGGCTGGAAACCCTCACTCCCGCCCAGGAATTCATTTACCAGAACAGCCTGCCGGTTTATCGGGCGGGGCTGGCCCCATATGCCGGGGCTATTGCCGGCACCCTGAACGATTGGGCGGCGCGGATACCCGACTCAGTCCGGGTTACCCCCTTTGGCGCTATTGATAAATCGAGGGGTTTGGCGATGGTCAGACTTGAACTGACCGCAGACCCTCAACCGTTCAAGGAAGAAAAATTGGCCACCGGTCTGGCGGAGGCACTGGAACAGTTGCAGGATACCGCCCGCCAAGCGGCCGGGAGGCTTGATTACTTGCGCGGGGTGATCTGGTTTGACGAATCGTCTATCCGGATCATCAAGCCGGCCACGGTGGAATATTGGACCAGAACCGCCGCCCTAAACGACGCGGCGGAGATTTACGCCCGGATTGCCAAAGCTCGCCAGGAAAAACGGAGGGGTTGATTTGGGCGCTGAGCAGGCCATTCCGCTTTTTCCCGCCGACGAAATACCCTGGATTCTCGATACGGTGCTTTCTTGTGCCGGTGTGCTCCGTAAACGGCACGAAACAGAAAGGGAGGATGTGATTACCAACAGACTCTACAAGTTATTGAGAAAAGCGTTTCGCTCCGCCCCTTTTTCCCTTGCTCGGGAACATTCGGTTTTTGATGACAGCGACAAAGAGGGGGCAAGCGGCAGGATAGATATCAATTTTATCTCTCCCCCCGGCGACGAAACCTATTTCGCTATTGAGGCCAAGCGTCTCCATGTAACCTTTCCGTCCGGCTGGCAATCTCTGGTTGGTGAATATACCACCGGCGAACAAGGAATGATGTGCTTTGTCTCCGGCAAATACGCCCCTTTTCAGCGGGCGGCGGCCATGCTGGGATATGTCTTTGATGGTGATGTGGCGAAAGCCAGGGCCGGAATCTCAACCTCGGTCGACAATAACGCCGGGCGGTTGAAACTGGCGCCGCCTCATCGCTTGCAAAAATCCACGGTCCTGCCGGGCCAGGAGCTGGATGAAACGCGTCATAACCTGGACTCAAGAGAGTTCATCATCTATCACCTGCTGGTTTCCGTATGATGACGGAAATTTTTGCTTAGGGGTTTTCGCCATGCCGACACTGGAGTTCAAGGGCAAGCAGTTTGTTTATTCTCATCACCTGAGTGTTCCCTTTCGCGAGCTGAAGGTGAATGCGAAAAAATCCCTGCTCGCCTCAACTGTGGGAGGAAGCGCAAGGAATGACGTTTATCCTGCTTATGGAAGACACTTGGAAAGACGACCTGGCAAAAGCCGGCGTTGCTTAGGACTGTTGCGATGATCATCGGGGTGCCCAGGGAAATCAAGGATCATGAGTTTCGGGTGGGGCTGGTGCCGGCCGGGGCGCGGAGCCTAGTCGCAGGCGGCCATCAAGTGGTGGTGGAGGCCGGGGCCGGGGCGGGCAGCGGCATCGGTGACGAGGATTACCGGGCGGCCGGGGCGGAAATCATGGCCGGAGCGGCCGAGGTGTACGGCCGGGCCGAAATGATCGTCAAGGTCAAGGAGCCGCTGCCCCCGGAATATCCTTATCTGCGGCCGGGGCTGATTATCTTTACCTATCTCCACCTGGCGCCGCTGCCGGAATTGACCAACGTGCTGCTGACCAGCGGGGTCACCGCCATTGCCTATGAAACCGTGGAAACGGCAGGGGGCCGGTTGCCCCTGCTGGCCCCGATGAGCCAGGTGGCCGGCCGGTTGGCGATCCAGGACGGAGCCCATTATCTGGAAAAGGAGCAGGGCGGGCGGGGGGTGCTGCTGGCCGGGGTGCCGGGAGTGGCGCCGGGCCGGGTGGCGATTCTCGGCAGCGGCACGGTGGCGGTCAACGCGGCCCAGATGGCGGTGGGGCTGGGGGCGGAAACCGCGATCATCGGCCGCAATCTTGCCAAAATGGCGGAACTGGACGCCCTCTTCCGGGGCCGTCCGCGGACCATCGCCGCCAATCCCCAGCATATCGAGGAACAAGTAATCCGGGCCGATCTGGTGATCGGGGCGGTGCTGTCGCCGGGGGCAGCGGCCCCCAAACTGATCAGCCGCGAACTGATCGCCAAAATGCAGCCCGGCGCGGTGCTGGTCGATGTCGCCATCGACCAGGGCGGCTGCGCGGAAACCTCCCGCCCCACCAGCCACTCGCAGCCGATCTTCACGGTGGACGGGGTGATTCACTATGGCGTCGCCAACATGCCGGGGGCGGTGCCCCGCACCTCCACCCTGGCCCTGACCAACGCCACCCTCCCCTATGTCCGCCGGCTTGCCGACCTCGGATTACCGGCGGCCCTCCGGCAAGATCCGGCCCTGGCCCGCGGCCTCAATGTGCTGGCCGGGGAACTTACCAACCAGCCGGTGGCCGAGGCCCAGGGGCTGCCCTGGCGGGAACCGGCCCTGGTCAGCGGCTAAGCCGGATGGTTCCGGCCGGACCGGCGACCACTTCGCCGATCACCCCGAAATTCAAGGAATAATTGCGTTTGCTCAGGCGGCCGACAATGGCCTCGATGGTGGCGGGCGGGGCGGCGATCAGGAGGCCGCCCGAGGTCTGGGGATCGTAGCAGACCATTTCCAGGGGATCGTTTTCCTCCAGTTCATTTTCCACGAACCGGCCATAAAATTCCCGGTTGTGGTGCGCCCCTTGCGGAATGATTCCCATCCCGGCGAAATGGAGGGTTTCCGGCAGGATCGGCACGGCGGCGGCGGAGAGCCTGATCGCCACCCCGGAGGCGGCCGCCATTTCATGGAGATGGCCGAGCAGGCCGAAGCCGGTAATATCGGTGCAGGCATCAGGGCCATAGGTCATCATCACCTGGGCCGCCTCCTGATTGAGCATGGCCATCACCCGGCCGATCATCTCCTCGATCCCGTTGCCGGCCAAACCGCCCTTGATGGCAGTGGCGAGGATGCCGGTGCCCAGGGGTTTGGTAAGGAGCAAGCGGTCGCCGACCTTGGCCCCGGAGTTGAGCACCACCCGGTTGGGATGGACCACCCCGGTGACCGAGAGGCCGTACTTGATCTCCTCGTCCTCGATCGAATGGCCGCCCACCAGCAACGCCCCCGCCTCCTTGAGGGCGTCGAGGCCGCCGCGGAGAATGTCGGTGAGTACCTCACAGGCCATCTTTTTGACCGGAAAGGCGACCAGATTCATCGCCAGCAACGGCTTGCCGCCCATGGCGTAAACGTCGCTCAAGGCGTTGGCCGCCGCAATCCGGCCGAAGCGGTAGGGATCATCGACAATCGGGGTGAAAAAATCCACCGTCTGGATCAGGGCGGTTTCGTCGTTGAGTCGATAAACCCCGGCGTCCTCACTGCCGCCGATGCCGGCGATGAGTTTGGGATCAGTGGGCAGGTTGAGGCCGCGCAAAATCCGGTCCAGGTCCCCCGGACCAAGCTTTGCCGCTCAACCGGCGGCTTTGCTGCGGCTGGTCAGACGGATCATTGCCACTCCTGTTCGTCCCGGCGGTCGCGGGCCAGCAGATCGCGGACCGCCTCCCGGCAGGGTTTGTCTTGGTATAATACCCGGTAAACCTGCTCCAGAATCGGCATCTCCACCCCCTGCCGGGAAGCCAGGGCCCAAGCGGAACGGGTGGTTTTGACCCCTTCCGCGACCATCTTCATCTCGGCCAGGATTTCGGCGATTTTCATCCCCCGGCCCAGCTTGAGCCCAACCGTGCGGTTGCGGCTGAGATCGCCGGTGCAGGTCAGGACCAAGTCGCCCAAGCCCGCCAGGCCGGCAAAGGTGAGGGGGTTGGCCCCCATCTTCACCCCCAAACGGGTGATTTCCGCCAGACCGCGGGTGATCAGGGCGGCCCGGGCGTTGGTGCCGTAGCCCAGGCCGTCGCTGATCCCGGCCGCAATGGCGATGATGTTTTTAAGCGCCCCGCCCAGTTCCTGGCCGATCAGGTCGCTGCCGGCATAGACCCGGAAACGTTCGGTGAAGAAAAGCTGCTGAAAAAAGGCGGCGCTGCTCTGGTCATTGGCAGCCACGGTGACGGCGGTGGGCAAACCCTCGGCCACTTCCCTGGCGAAACTGGGGCCGGCCAGCACCCCCAGCCGATAACCGGCCGCCCCGGCCAGTTCCTCGGCCATCACCTGGGTCATGGTCAGGAGGGTGTCGTTTTCAATCCCCTTGGTGGCGGAAATAATCGCGGCGTTGGCCGTAAGATGGGGGCGGATTTTTTGGAACACGGCCCGGAAACCGTGGGAAGGAACCACCATCACCACTGCCTCGGCCCCGGCCGCCACCGCCGGATCGGAAACCGGGCGAATATTGTCCGGCAACGGAAAGCCGGGCAGATAGCGGCGGTTTTCCCGCTCGTCGGCCAACAGGGCGACCCGTTCCGGGTTCTGGCCCCAGAGGTCAACCTGATAACCCTTGCCGGCCAAGACTAGGGCCAGGGCCGTGCCCCAGCTCCCGGCCCCCATCACCGCCACCCGGCCCATGCGGTCACCGGAAGGCGCATCTTGCGACGATCGGGACGGCTTACGTACTGGCGTACGCTTCACCGCCCCGCTTGCCGCAACCTGCACCTCCCGATGATCGCTTATCATTATTACTCCTCCGGGGCGGGCGGCGGCTGGTCGGCTTCGCCGCCTTCCTCCTCGTCGCTTTCGGCCAAGCGGCCCAGGGCCACCACCTTTTCCTCCTGGTCGAGATTGAAGAGGCGGACGCCCTGGGTGTTGCGGCCGATTACCCGCAAATCGCGCATGGTCATTCGGATGATCTGGCCCCGGTTGGTGATCAGCATGATCTGATCCTCCTCACCGACCTGGAGAACGCCGACCACCAAGCCGTTGCGCTCACTGGCCTTGATCGCCATCACCCCCTTGCCGCCCCGCCGGATCAGGCGGTATTCATCGACCGGGGTGCGCTTGCCGAAGCCGTTTTCGGTCACCGCCAGGATGGTGGCGCCGGGGTCGCCGGACAACACCTCCAGCCCGACCAGTTCGTCGCCAGCCGCCAGGGTGATTCCCCGCACCCCGCTGGCGGTGCGGCCCATGCTCCGGACGTCGGCTTCATTGAAACGCACCGCCATCCCCTTGCGGGAGACCAGGAGAATTTCATTGCTGCCGCTGGTCAGGGCGGCGCCCAGAATTTCATCGTCCTCCCGGATGGTCAGCGCGATCTTGCCCCGCCGGATCGGACGCTTGAATTCGCTGAGGATCGTTTTCTTGACGATCCCCTTTTTGGTGACCATCAGGATGTGGCTCTCTTCCCCCACCGGAATTTCAAAGGACTTGACCGGCAGCACCGCCGCCACCTTTTCCTGGTCGCCGAGATCGAGGAGATTGACGATCGCCTTGCCCCGCGCCACCCGGCCGGCCAGGGGAATTTCATAAACCTTGCGCCAGAATACCCGGCCCCGGGTGGTAAAGAAGAGGAAGGTGTCGTGGGTGGAGGCGAGATACATCCGGTTGACGAAATCCTCCTCGGTGGTGCCGGCCCCCTTGATCCCCTTGCCGCCCCGGCGCTGAGCCCGGTAGAGGTCGGCCGGATTACGCTTGATGTAGCCGGCGTGGGTGACGGTGACCACCATCTCTTCGGGGATGATCATGTCCTCGGGGAGAATTTCGTCCGGGGCCTCGATGATCTCGGTACGGCGGTCATCGCCGTACTGTTCGCGGATGGCGGCGAATTCGTCGCGGATGATCTTCATCACCAGTCCCTCGTCGGCCAGCACTTCCTTGTACCAGGCGATTTCCTTGAGCAGGGCCTCGTATTCGGCGATGATCTTTTCCCGTTCCAGGCCGGTCAGGCGATGGAGCCGCATTTCCAAAATCGCCTGGGCCTGGAGGATGGAGAGGCCGAAACGATTCATCAGCCCGTCCCTTGCCTCCTGGGGGTTGGCCGAGGCCTTGATCAGCTCCACCACCTCGTCGAGGTTGGTGATCGCGATTTTGAGCCCTTCCAGGATATGGGCCTTTTCCTCCGCTTTTTTAAGATCAAAGGCGGTGCGGCGGTAGATCACCGCTTTACGATGGAGGAGGAAATGTTCGAGGATCTGGCGGAGGTTGAGGATTTCCGGCCGGTTGTTGACGATGGAGAGCATGATCACCCCGAAGCTCTTCTGGAGCGGGGTCTGCTTGTAAAGCTGGTTGAGCACCACCTCGGCGATGGAGTCCTTTTTCAGTTCCAGGACCACCCGCATTCCGTGGCGGTCGGATTCGTCGCGCACCTCGGCGATGGTTTCGATCTTCTTTTCCTTCATCAACAGGGCGATCCGCTCGATCAGGGAAGCCTTGTTCTGCTGGTAGGGGATCTCGGTGATGATGATCGCCTCCCGGCCGCTGCCCACCTTTTCGGTGTGGGTGCGGGAACGGATGCAGAGGCTGCCGCGCCCGGTTTCGTAAGCCTCGCGAATGCCGGCCCGGCCGCAAAGAAAGCCGCCGGTGGGAAAATCCGGGCCGGTGATGATCTCCATCAGGCGGCTGACCGTGATGTTGGGGTCTTCAATCAGGGCGATCAGGCCGTCGATCACCTCGCTGAGATTGTGGGGCGGGATATTGGTCGCCATCCCCACCGCGATCCCGGCCGAGCCGTTGATCAGGAGATTGGGAATCCGGGTCGGAAAGACCAGGGGTTCGGTCATCGAGTTGTCGTAGGTGGGGATGAACTCGACCGTCTCTTTTTCCAGATCGGCGATCAATTCCTGATCGATCTTGGTCATCCGGGCCTCGGTGTAACGCATCGCCGCCGGNNNNAGTTGCCCTGGCCGTCCACCAGGGGATAACGGAGGGAAAAACCCTGGGCCATCCGCACCAGGGTGTCGTACACCGCGCTGTCGCCGTGGGGGTGATACTTACCGATTACGTCACCGACGATACGGGCCGACTTGAGGTGAGGCCGGGCATGGGTGTTGTTCAACTCCCGCATCGCGAACAGCACCCGCCGGTGGACCGGCTTGAGGCCGTCGCGGACATCGGGGAGGGCGCGGCCGATGATCACGCTCATGGCATAATCAAGGTAGGACTTGCGGAGTTCCTTTTCGATGGAAATGGTCGGAAAAACCGGATTTTGCTCGTTTGTATCGCTCATCTGAAAACCTTATGGTTCAGGATTAAAAATCAAGGGAAGAAACTTCCAGGGCGTGGTTCTGGATGAAGTCGCGGCGCGGCTCCACCTTGTCGCCCATCAGGGTAGTGAACATCTCGTCGGCTTTTTCCGCGTCCTCGATGGTGACCTGGAGCAGGATCCGGTTGCCCGGATTCATGGTGGTTTCCCACAACTGTTCCGGGTTCATTTCACCCAAACCTTTGTAACGCTGAAGCGAGCTGCCCTTGAAGGATTCGGCCTTGACCGTGGCCAGCATTTCCCGCCAGGAAGGGGCGGCGATTTCCTGATTCTTGACCACCACCGTATAGCCGCCGTCGAGATAATCCTTGATCGCGGGATACTGGGCCAGGGCGGCCCGGTATTCCGGCATCAGGGGAATCTGGGGCCCGATGGTGATGATCAGATGGGCCTTGTCCTTGATCGCGGCGTCGAATTCATAGCAACTGGGCCGCCAGCGGCAGGGCCGGATACTGCTTAAAATAAGCCGGCCGTCGGTACCCAGCTTCTGGTGCAGTTGGTTAAGCAACTCCTGGTTTTCAAACTGGTCGGCGGAATGGATGTCCTCGGCCAGGAGGAAACGGACCATCTCTTCCCAGAGGTTGATCCGGCCCAGATTGTCCACCACCCGCTGATAGGCCACCAGTTCCTGAAGCAGGCCCACCAGTTCCTCGCCCTCCACCACCCGGCCGTTGGTGGTACGGATGTTCATCATGGTGCTGGCCTGACTGAAGAGAAACCGGTTGAGGGCATCGTCGTCGAGGAAAAACTGCTCCTTTTTGCCCCGGCTGAGGCGATAAAGCGGGGGCTGGCCGATATAGACATGGCCGTTTTCCACCAGGGAGAGCATCTGCCGGTAGAAAAAGGTGAGGAGCAAGGTGCGGATGTGGGCTCCGTCCACGTCGGCGTCGGTCATGATGATGATCTTGTGGTAGCGCAACCGTTCCGGATCGAACTCCTCCTTGCCGATGCCGGTGCCGAGGGCGGCGATCAACTGCTTGATTTCCTCGCTGCTCAATATCTTGTCGAAACGCGCCTTTTCCACGTTCATGATCTTGCCGCGGAGGGGCAGAATGGCCTGAATCGAACGGTCTCGGCCCTGCTTGGCGCTGCCGCCGGCGGAATCGCCCTCGACCAGGAAAATCTCCCTTTCCTTGGGGTCTTTGGACTGACATTCGGCCAGCTTGGCGGCCATCATCACATCGAGGCCGCCCTTCTTGCGGGAAAGATCCTTGGCCCGGCGGGCCGCCTCCCGGGCTCGGGCCGCCTCCACCGCCTTGCCCAGAATCTTGCGGGCCTCCTGGGGGTTCTGCTCCAGATATTCGGAGATTTTTTCGTGGCAAACGGTTTCAACGATCGACTTGACTTCGCTGTTGCCGAGCTTGGTCTTGGTCTGGCCCTCGAACTGGGGATTGGGCACCCGGGTCGAGATAACGCAGGTGATCCCCTCCCGGACGTCGTCGCCGGAAAGCTTTTCCCGCAGGTTCTTGGGCACGATGTCGTCGCTGGCGTAGCGGTTGATGCACTTGGTCAGGGCGGCCCGGAAGCCGACCACATGAGCGCCGCCCTCCCGGGTGTGGATGTTGTTGACATAGGAAAAGAGGCGCTCGGAATAGCCGTCGAAATACTGGAAGGCCACCTCCACCTGGACATCGTCCCGTTCGCCTTCGACAAAGACCGGCTCGTTGTGAACCACGGTGCGGTTGCGGTTGAGATATTCGACAAAGGAGACGATGCCGCCCTTGAAATGAAATTCGTCCTCAGCCCCGCTCCGTTCGTCGTGAAGGATGATTTTCACGTCCTTGTTGAGGAAGGCCAGCTCCCGCAGCCGGGTCTGGATAATTTCGTAATTGAATTCGGTGGTTTCGGTGAAAATACCCGGGTCGGGAAGAAAGGTAATCCGGGTGCCGGTGCGGTCGCTGGGGCCGACGATTTCCACCTCGCTTTCCTTGATCCCGTAGCAGTAGCTCTGGCGGTGAACATGGCCGTCCCGCCGCACCTCGGCCACGGTCTTGAGACTGAGGGCGTTGACCACCGAGACCCCGACCCCATGCAGACCGCCGGAAACCTTGTAGGTGGAGTGGTCGAACTTGCCCCCGGCGTGCAAGGTACACATGACCAGCTCCAGGGCGGAAACTCCCTCGGTGGGATGGATCCCCACCGGAATGCCGCGGCCGTCATCCTCGACGCTGACGCTGCCCTCCTTGTGGATGATCACCTTGATATGGCTGCAATGTCCGGCCAGGGCCTCGTCGATGCTGTTGTCCACCACCTCGTAAACCAGATGGTGCAACCCTTCCTCGGCGGTATTGCCGATATACATGGCCGGGCGCATCCGCACCCCTTCCAGACCGGAGAGAACCTTGATCTGCTCGGCCCCGTAATTTGTCTTAATGGTGTTATTTTCCAAGTTCCGCCTTCCTTATGGTTGATTTAAATTCTGTCCCCTTTAACTACCCATTTTAACTATATTTTCATGGGCATGATCACACTGAGATAGCCGCGATCTTTTTCTCCCTGAAGCAGGCAGGGGCTTGCCTCGGAATTGATATAGACCTTGATTTTTTCACTCTCCATCACCTGCAAGGCCTCGATAAAATATTTGCCGTTGAATCCCAACTGCATCGGCTCCCCTTCATAGGTGGTGACGATTTCCTCCTTGGCATTGCCGATATCCATGTTTTGCGAGGCCAGGGTAAGTTTATGCTTTTCCATAAAAAAATGGACGGAATTAAAACGATCTTCGGTAAAGATGTTGACCCTTTTCAAGGATTGCATCAGGGGCAGGCGTTCCATCACCATATGCTTGCTCTTGTCCACCGCCTCGATGAGCATTTTGTAGTTGGGAAAATCTCCGTTCATCAAGCGGATGACCATCACTCCCTGGTTTATTTTGATCACCATCTGCTTTTCTTCCAGACCAAGGCTGATGGTTTCCTCCATTTCGCACAACTTGCGTAATTCCTGAGCCCCTTTGCGGGGAACCAGGATAATCCGGTCCATATTGAGGACGCTCAAGTCGCTCTCCACCTTTCTTTCCATCATGGTCAGACGATGGCCGTCGGTGGATACCAGGCGCAGGAAATGGCCTTCATCCAGAATTTCCCTTTCCAGCAGCAAACCGGCCATGGTGAATTGGTTTTCACTATCAGCGGCCACCGAAAAGATGGTTTTATCAATGAGATCACTGATTATTTCGGCGGGCATTCGGACCATATTTTCTTCCTGGTACAACGGAAAGGCCGGGAATTCCTCAGCCGGAATTCCGGCCAGGTTATAGGCCGAGGCATCGACGGTGATCCGAGCCCAGCTGTTATCCATTTCCTCCAGGTGAATCTGATCGCCTCCCGATTCCCGGACCAGTTCGAAAAACTTGCGGGCCGGCAGGGTAATCGCCCCTTCGGATAAAATTTCGGCCGGCACCAGATAGCGAATACCTATTTCCAGATCGGTGGCGGTAAGCAATAAACCACTATCCCGTGAATCAAGAAGGATATTGGACAAAACCGCCAAGGTTCCTTTTTTACCGGTGATATTCAGCAGAGCGGCAAGGGCGGAGAGCAATTCGGACCGGGGAGCATTGAGAGTCAGGGCCATGGCGTCGTCCTTAGTTAGTTTAAAAAGCTTTTTAAAAAAAGATGATGGTTATTAGGGGTGTTAATATGTGGAAAATGATCTTATCATCCTAAAAACATTACTTAATTTATGATGTTCACAGCGGTTGGAAAAAGCCGGTAAAAGCGACGGTAAGGTTTTCAACATTTTTTAAGCACAAAACCAACCGCTATAAAGTATTTTTTGTTAATATCTGGTGGACAACTTTAACGCTTTGTTGTTAGATCATTTTTTTAATGGGCAAGGAAAAAAATAACCAGTTGCGAAAATATAGTCGGAAAAGATAAAAAATTCAATAAATTTCAAGAAAAATGGGCTAATTATCTATTTGAATTAAAAGGCTTTTTTAAAGCAGGGCAAAAAAAACATCCGGGAAACGAGCGGTGCAAAAAAAATCATTTGAAATTAACAAGTTAAGTACGCTTTTAGCGCAAGGGGTGAAAAATGCGGTTTTTCCCGGAGCCGCGGCGGCAATTTTATTGGGCAGCGGTGAAAAAAGAGAGCAATGGTTGGTTAGTGAAGGGTTCTGTTCTTACCGGCAAAAAGAGAGCAAAAAGGTGGATGAAAAAACGATTTACGACCTGGCCTCACTCACCAAACCTTTGGTTACGGTTCTGGCCTTGGTTGCTCTGGTGGGAGCCGGTAAAATTCGCCTGGACAGCACCCTGGCTGAAATTTTATGGTCAAAGGAGTTAAACAACGCTGCGGACAAACAAAACATCACCCTGGCCGACCTCCTTGCCCATCGGGCCGGTTTTGCCGCCCATCGGCCGTTTTTTAAGGAATTGAGCGCTATTGCCGGATCGGATCGGCGGACGGCGCTGAAAAAGCTGATTTTGGCGGAACCGTTAATTTATCCGGTGGGCAGTCGCGCTCTTTATAGTGATTTGGGATTTATCCTGGCCGGCATGATCGCGGAACAAGTAAGCGGTATGAGTTTGGATCAATTGGCCCGGGAACGGTTATTTCAGCCGTGGCGGTTGACAGAGGAGCTTTTTTACCCGGCGGCCGGGGGGCCGTCCGGCCGCCGGGTATATGCCCCAGGCGAGTATTGTCAGTGGCGGCAAAGGGTGCTTGGCGGGGAGGTGGGTGATGAAAACTGCGCCGCCCTTGGGGGAGTCGCCGGCCATGCCGGGCTGTTCGGCACCAGCAAGGGGGTGGCGACCCTGGCCGGGAGGCTGCTTGATCTCTGGCTGGGCAAGACTTCCCATCCGGCCTTGGACCCGGCTCTGGTCGCCACCTTTTTGAGCCGTCAGGAAAAACCGGCCGGAACCACCTGGGCCTTGGGTTTCGATACCCCCACTCCCGGCGCCTCTTCCTCCGGCCGTTATTTTTCCCCAACCAGTGTCGGCCATCTAGGCTTCAGCGGCACCTCCTTCTGGATCGATCCGCAAAAGGAACTGGTGGTGGTACTTTTGAGCAACCGGGTTCATCCCAGCCGCTACAACGAAAAGATCAAAAAATTCCGGCCGCTTTTCCACGACGCGGTGGTCGAAGCCTTGGGGCTGGTCGGTTAAAGGCGCTGTTCCGGGTAGAGGCGGAGGATATCTTCTTCCGTGGCCCGCATCACTCCCCGTTCGCTGATCAGGCCGCTGATCAGCCGGGCCGGGGTGACGTCGAAACCGTGGTTGGCGGCCGGGGTGGCGGCCGGGCATATCCGCACCCGCTCCTCTTGGCCGTTGTCGTTTACTCCCCGCACATAGCGCACCTCGTCGCCGTCCCGCTCCTCGATGGGAATTTCCCGCACCCCGTCGCGGAGTTGCCAGTCAAAGGTGGAGGAAGGCAGGGCGACGTAAAACGGAACCTCGTTGTCCTTGGCCGCCAATGCCTTGAGGTAGGTGCCGATCTTGTTGGCCACGTCGCCAGTGCGGGTGGTGCGGTCGGTGCCGACGATCACCAGATCGACCCGGCCGTGCTGCATCAGATGGCCGCCGCTGTTGTCGCTGATCAGGGTGTGGGGCACTCCCTCGCCGGCCAGTTCCCAGGCGGTAAGGCGCGCCCCCTGGAGCCAGGGCCGGGTTTCATCGACCCAGACATGGAGCGGGATTCCGGCCCGGTGGGCGGCGTAGATCGGGGCGGTGGCCGAGCCGTGATCGACAAAGGCGAGCCAACCGGCATTGCAGTGGGTGAGGATGTTGACCGGCGCGCCTTTTTTCCGCCGACTGATCTCCGCGATCAGGGGCAGGCCGTGCAGTCCGATTTGGCGGCACGCCTCGGCATCCTCGTCGGCAATGGCGCACGCCTCATGGAAAGCGGCCTGCTGCTTGCCGGGCAGGTCGGCAACGGGTTCGATCGCGGTCAGCATTCGCCGCACCGCCCAGGCGAGATTACCGGCGGTGGGCCGGGTGGCGAGGAGATCGGCGGCGGCTTGGCCGAGAAATTCCCCGGGCGCGGACGCCGGGGCGGCCAGGGTGGCGCGGTAGATACCAAAGGCGGC
>DIKC01000028.1 GCA_002421565.1 Desulfobulbaceae bacterium UBA5628
CGATCCGCGACGTGATCCTCTTCCCCCATCTCCGGCCGGAAAAAAAGTAAAGGACGCCCATGCGTTTTGAACTATTTGTCTGCCTCCGCTACCTTAAGGCCAAGCGCAAGCACGGCTTTATCTCGCTGATCTCCCTGATTTCGGTGGGCGGGGTGACGGTGGGGGTGGCGGCCCTGATCGTGGTGCTGGCGGTGNNNGCTTCACCTCGGAATTCCGCGACAAAATCCTGGGAATCAACTCCCATGTGGTGGTCCAGGAGGCCGGGGGGCTGCTTTATCACCAGCAATCAATTATCGAGCAGGTGCGGGAGATCGCCGGGGTGCGGGGAGTGACCCCCTATATTTATACCCAGGTGATGCTCAGCGGCGGCAGCGGCGGCACCGGCGCGGTGCTGCGCGGGATCGACCCGGCCACGGCCGGTGAGGTACTCGATCTCGCCCGCCACCTGAAAAGCGGCGAGCTGGCCGACCTGGCGACCACCCCGGGCGAACGCCGGGTGCCGGGAATCATCCTCGGTAAGGAACTGGCCGCCCAATTGGGCGTCGGCACCGGCGACCGGATCAAACTGATTTCCGCCAGCGGGCCGCTTACCCCGATGGGGGTGCTGCCCAAAATCCGGGCCTGCCAGGTGGTAGGGATATTTGAAACCGGGATGTACGAATATGACTCCAGCCTGGCCTACCTGGGGCTACCTGCGGCCCAGGATTTTCTTGAGCTGGAGGGCGCAATCCACGGACTGGAAATCAAGGTGGACAACATCGACCGGGCCGACCGGATCGCCCTCACCATCCAGGGAAAACTTGGCCCCTCCTATCTGGTGCGGGACTGGATGAGCATGAACCGCAACATCTTTTCCGCCCTGCGTCTCGAGAAGACCGCCCTCTCGGTGATCATGATCCTGGTGGTGATGGTGGCGGCCTTCAACATCGTCAGCACCCTGACCATGGTGGTGATGGAAAAAACCAGGGACATCGCCATTCTCAAGGCCATGGGCGCCACCGCCGGCAGCATCATGCGGATATTTGTTTACGAAGGCCTGATCATCGGCGCTGCCGGCACCCTCCTGGGAATGGCGGGAGGCCTGGGACTGTGCGAAATTCTCGGCCGCTACCAATTCATCAAGCTGCCCGAGGTCTATCCGGTCACCACCCTGCCGGTCAAGGTGCTGCCCTTGGACGTAACCCTGATCGCCCTGGCCGCCGTAATCATCACCTTTGCCGCCACCATCTACCCGGCCCGCCAGGCCGCCCGCATCGACCCGGCCGTGGCCCTGCGCTATGAATAGCACCCTCCACCCAAAAGATACCTTCGAGGCCCGGGGGGTGGAGAAGGATTTTTATTCGCCCCAACGGCTGACGGTGTTGCGCGGAATTGACCTGACCATCGGCACCGGCGAGATGGTGGCGATCATCGGCACCTCCGGCACCGGCAAGACCACCCTCCTTCATATCTTGGGCGCCCTCGACCGCCCCAGCCGGGGCACGGTTCTCCACAACGGCGACGATATTTTCCAGCAAAACGACGACCGTCTTTCGGCCTTCCGCAACCGGACCATCGGATTTGTTTTCCAGGCCCACCATCTGCTGCCGGAATTCACCGCCCTCGAAAACATCATCCTGCCCGGCCTGATCAGCGGCCGGGAACGGGCATTACTGATCGAAGAAGCGACCGCTTTGCTGACCGAGGTGGGGCTGGCCGAACGGGCCGCCCATCGGGTGGGTGAACTCTCCGGCGGCGAGCAGCAACGGGTGGCCCTGGCCCGGGCTCTGATCATGAAACCGCGGCTGCTGCTGGCCGACGAACCGACCGGCAACCTGGACCCCAAAACCGGCGAGGCGGTCTTTGAGCTGATCGGCAACCTTAACCGCTCCCTGGGGCTGGCCACGGTAATGGTAACCCACAACCACCAGCTTGCGGCCCGAATGGACCGCACCCTGGTCCTCCAGGACGGAAGACTTTCGGCAACCTGACACGAAAGGTGTATATTTATGACCATGAAATCGCCCAGACATATCTTTTCATCCATCCTCCCGTTGCTGGCCGCCCTGCTCTTTTTCCTGCCGGTCATGGCCCAAAGCCAGACCCCGGCGGCGGCTCCCCTGCTCGAAAGCAACGCCGCCACCCTTTTTCTGCCCTTTAAAATCATTGCCCCGGCAGGACTCGCTGAACTGGCCGGCCTGGCCGATGCCGAACTTGCCCGCCAGGCCCAGGCCAAAGGCGCGGCCATGCTGCCCCGAACCCAGACCGCGGCCCGGCTCGACTACGAGGCCTGGCCGCCCGACCCGTCCCTGCTGGCCAGACTGGCGATCAATCCGGCGGTACATTCGGTGGTGATCGGCAGCCTGACCCGCTTCNNGATGAGCCTGGACGTCACGGTCTTTGATCTTCTGGGGCAACAGCCCCCCCGCCATTTTTCCGAGCCGGGCGGCTCTCCGGCCCAGCTCGCTCCGGCCATGGAACGATTGGTGGCCAAGGTACTCGCCTATACCGAGCCGGAGCAGTTGGTAACCGCGGTGCTTATCGAAGGCAACCAGAAAACCGATTCCGGCGCTATTCTCCGCCGGGTTGCCACCAAGGCCGGCGATCGCTTCAATCTTGAAAAATTACAGGCCGATCTGAAAAATATCTTTGCCATGGGCTCCTTTGATGATGTTCAGATCAAGGCGGAGAAAAACGAGCAAGGCCGGCAGATCAGCTTTGTGGTCACGGAAAAACCGATTATCGGCCAGGTCAACATCAGCGGCGCCAAAAAAATCAAGGAGCAGGAAGTCCGGGACGTAATCGCGGTGATCCCCAACACCATCTTAAACACGGTGGCGGTGCAGGGGGCGGCGGACAGCATCGTCCAATTGTACAAGGACAAGGGCTACTACAACACCACCGTCACCCCCAATTACGACCAGACCGGCACCGATCGGATCAATGTTCGCTTTGAAATCGAGGAGGGGGTGCGGGTCTATATCCGGGAAATCCGCCTGGTGGGCAACACCGCCTTTGAACCCAAGGAAATCAAAAAGGTGATGGCCACCTCGGAAAAAAACTGGCTTTCCTGGTTTACCGAGGCGGGCCGTCTGAAGCGGGATATTCTTGACCAGGACCGGGCCAGAATTGCCGCCTTTTACCACAATCACGGCTTTATCGACGCCAAGGTCGGCGAACCGGAGGTTACCCAGGAGGATGAATCCCTGTTCATCACCTTCAACATCCAGGAAGGGGAACGCTACCGGGTGGGGACCATCGACTTGGCCGGCGACCTGATCGCCGACAAAAACGAACTGCTCAAGGAGGTCAAACTCGGACGGGAAAAATACTTCAACCGCCAGATTCTGCGGGAGGACGTGATCCGCCTCACCGATCGCTATGCCGCCGACGGCTACGCCTTTGCCGAAATCGACCCGCTGATCGAACGCAACGACCCCCTCAAGCGGGTGGACGTGGTGCTCCAAGCCGCAAAACACCATCTGGTTTATGTCAACCGGATCACCATCCGGGGCAATACCCGCACCCGGGACAAGGTGCTGCGCCGGGAAATGCAGGTCAAGGAAGGAGAAATCCTCGACACCACAGCCCTGCGCCGGAGTACCGAACGCTTGCAGCGGCTCGATTATTTCGAGGAGGTCAGCATCAACCCCNNGACGACCTGATGGACGTGACCGTGGAGGTCAAGGAAAAACCCACCGGCACCTTCAGCATCGGCATGGGCTACAGCTCCATGGACAGCCTGATGTTCATGGGCCAAATCAGCCAGGAAAACCTCTTCGGCAAGGGGCAAAAACTTGCCTTCCAGGCCGATCTCAGCTCCAGTTCCAGCATGTACAACCTCAGTTTCACCGAGCCCCATCTTGACGACTCCCAGCTCTCCTTCGGCTTTGATCTCTACAACTGGACCCGGGAATACACCGACTACACCAAGGAATCCACCGGCGGAGCGCTGCGCTTCGGCTATCCTCTCTGGGAAAAATGGCGGGCCTACTGGGGGTACGGCTACGAGAGTACTACCCTGACCGATGTCATGGAAAACCCATCCATCTACATTCGCCAATCAATGGAGATCAAAACCACCAGCTACTTACGGCTCGGCATGAATCGCGACACCCGTAATAATCGCCACGACCCCACCCGGGGATCACTCCACGACATCAACCTGAAACACGCCGGCGGTTTTCTGGGGGGCGACAGCGCCTTTTCCCGCCTGGAAGGCTCCACCACCTGGTTCTTCCCTTGGTCGGACATGCCCCTGCTCAAGGAGGCCGGTAATCCCTGGCTCAACGACACCACCTGGCGACTTAAGGGGGCGGCGGGATACGCAATGGCAAACGAAACCAACAAACTGCCGATCTACGAAAAATTCTACCTGGGCGG
>DIKC01000006.1 GCA_002421565.1 Desulfobulbaceae bacterium UBA5628
GTGGTGGATTTACCGGAGCCGGTGGGGCCGGTGACCAGAACCATCCCCTTGGGCAGGGCGGCCAGCCGGGAAACCACGTTCGGCAGGCCAAGCTGGTCGCAGGTCAGGATGGTGCTGGGGATTTCCCGGAAAACGGCGGCGATCCCGTATTTCTGCATGAAGAGGTTGCCGCGGTAGCGGGCCAGGCCGGGAATTTCGTAGCCGAAATCCACGTCGCCGGTCTCCTCGAAAATCTTGACCTTTTCCTCGGAAACGATCTCGTAGAGCATGGCCTTGAGTTCGTCGTTGGTAAAGACGCTGTACTTCACCTTTTCCATATCGCCCCGAATCCGCAGAATCGGCTGCTGGCCGGTGACCATATGGAGGTCGGAGGCGCCCTGTTCGTTCATCAACTTGAAAAAAGCATCAATCTGGGCCATAGCGGCTTCTCTCCCTTACTGGTTGCGGTTGCTCGAAAAAATGATGAAGGTTGCGGCAATTTCCGGCCACGGGTGGTAGTATAGCACAAATTATCACCCAATCGACAAGACAAAAAAAATATGCAATGGATTGATCTTCATCTCCACTCCACCTATTCCGACGGCTCCATGACCCCGGCCCAGTTGATCGATCTGGCGGTGCGCCGGCGGATTGCCGCCATTGCCCTGACCGATCACGACACCGTGGCCGGGGTGGGAGAATTTCTCGCTTACGCCCAAGAGCAACCGGTAAAGGCCATGTCCGGGATTGAAATCAGCTCATGGCACGGCGATCATTCTCTCCACATCCTGGGTTACGGCCTGGACCACCGCCACCCCGGCCTGCTTGCCACCCTGGCCCAGGTGCAGGAGGCCCGCCACCGCCGCAACCTGCAAATCATGGTCAAGCTCAATGAATTGGGGCATGATGTTCACTACCATGAGATTCCCCGGCGGGAAAACGGTCAGGTGGGCCGGCCCCACATCGCCGAGCTGCTGGTCCGCAAAAGGATTGTCGCTGCCCCCCAGGAGGCATTCAGCCGCTTCCTCCGGCGGGGCGGGGCGGCCTATGTGGAGAGCTTCCGCATCCATGCCCTGGATGCGATCCGGCTGGTAAAGGCGGCGGGCGGGCTGCCGGTCTTGGCCCACCCGGCGGTGCTTGATTCCACCCTGGCCCTGGTTGCCAAACTGCTGCCGGAGCTGCGGGAGGCCGGACTGGCCGGACTGGAAATCCACTATCCTTCCCATAGCAAAAAACAGACCCGTCAGTTGAGCGAATTGGCGGCCCGCTTTTCCCTGCTGGCCACCGGCGGCACCGATTTTCACGGCGAATTCCGTCTGGGCGGCGCCCCTCTGGGCGGCAATTTCCGCACCATCCGGGTGCCCTGGTCTTGCTTTGCCGCTCTGACCCGCCGCCTGACGCAACCGGCCCCCGCCGCCACCCCGGCTTGATCAGCTCAGGCCAAGCACCTTGAGAGGGTTGATCCGCCATAGCTTGGCCGATTCATAGCCGACAATGCGATCGCCGCTACCGCCCTGGTCGAGCGGTTTGGAAAGATCAATGTCCTTTTGCGGCACCGCCCAGTCTTGGGTAGTGTCATAAACCAGGCGCACCACCGGCCGTAGCAGCTTGTCGGTTGACTCCACCACCACTCCCAGCATACCGCTTTCCAGCTTGACCAAAGTGCCGGGCGGATAGATGCCGATACATTTGATGAAAAGCTGCACCAAGCCATCGTCGAAATGGCTCTTGCTCCAGCCATAAAGCTTCCGCAGTACCTCCACCTGTTCAAGCCCCTTGTGATAGCACCGATCGGCGGTCAAGGCGTCAAAGACATCGACAATGGAGGCCATCCGCCCGCCCAGACTGATGGCCTCTCCGGTCAGTCCGCGCGGGTAGCCGGTGCCGTCGAAACGTTCGTGATGTTCCATGGCGACCTGAAGCACCGACGGGGGCATATGGTGATTGGCGAGCAGAATTTTCCTGGCCTTGACCACATGCTGCTGAATTTGCCTGAACTCTTCCTCGCTGAGGGCGCCGGGCTTGTTGAGAATACCCAGAGGTACCGCCATTTTGCCCACGTCATGGAGAAGTCCGCCCAGACCGATGTTTCTGGTGGCTTCCTGGTCAAAACCCATGGCCCGGGCAAAGGCCATCAGCAGCACCCCGACACTCACCGAATGCTCAAAAGTGTATTCATCTTTCTTGCGTAGCCGCATGAGCAGCAGGAGCGCGTCCTTGTTGTGGACAAGGGAATCGTCCATCTCCTTTACCGCTGCCTCGGCCTCTTTGGTTTCGAGTTTCTCTCCGGCCTGAATCGAGGCCATAATCCCTTTGGCGGCCTGGGTTGCCTGCTCTCTTACCTTGCGGGCATGAACCAGTTCGTGGCTGATCGGAACATGCTTCAATTCCCAGTCAATCCGCCCTGGTTCCGGAGCCGCCCGCTCCAATACCACCGGGGGCGGCGGAGGCTTGGCTGGTTCGGGCTCAACATCCTGTCCATCTTCGATATAAACATGGGTAATGCCCCATTCCCTGATCCGTGCGATCTCAGCCTCGTTTTTGATCGTCCGGCGGCTGAAGATAAAAGGATGCTCCAGCCAGCCGCCGTCAAAACGCTCGATCCGCATCCCAATTTGCAGCTCTTTGACGGCAATCTTTTTGATCATGGAAAAACCTGGCGACACCAAGGTTAGAAAACAGGATGAGTCTTAAAGACCAAGGTATTATACGCCGACGCCTTTCTTTCCGGCAATCTATTCAGGCACCTTGTGTTGGCACCTTGGGGCAGGAACTTTGCCCTGATTCCCTGTTGACGCGGGCCGGGATTCCGGGTTTAATGTCGTGATTTTTTACTGACCGCCAGGAACCGCCGGCACAAACGAAAAAGGTCATATTCTCGTTGGCTTACTTTATTTACCAGACCGTTGCCCGGCTCTGTTTTCTGCTGGCCTTTCCGTTCCTGTATCTTTATAGCCGCGGCGGCCCCGAGCCGGAACTGCGGCAGCGCCTGGGCTTCTACCCGGAGGTGCCGCCACGCGCCGAGGGGCGGCCCCGGCTCTGGCTCCATGCCTCTTCGGTGGGGGAAATGGGGGTGGCCCTGGCCCTGGTGCGGGCGCTCAAGGCGCTACAACCGGAGGCGGAGCTGGTGGTTTCCGTCCTCACCCGGGCCGGTTGGCGTTACGGCCGGGAGCAGTTGCCGCCGGAGGTAGCGGTGGTTTTCGCCCCCCTTGACCTGGGCGGGTTTTGCGGGCGGGCCTTGAACCAGATCAGGCCGGATTTGTATCTCTGCCTGGAAACGGAACTGTGGACCGCCATTCTGCGCCGGGCCGCCCGTTACGGGGCCGGGCCGGTGCTGCTCAACGGCCGGATGTCGGCGCGTTCCTTTCGCCGCTATCGGCTGACCGGCGGCCTGATCCGGACCACCCTAGCCGTTTTTAAGGCCATGGCGGTCAACAGCGAGACCGACGCCCGCCGTTATCTGGCTTTGGGCGCCAAGGCCGAGCGGCTGACCGTAACCGGCAACGCCAAGCACGATCTGCTGCCCGACCCGGCAGCCGACCAGGGCCGAACCGCGGCCCGCTACCGGGAACGGCTGGGTCTCCGGCCCGGACAGCCGCTCTGGGTGGCGGGCAGCACCCGAAACGGGGAAGAAAAGATTATTCTGGCCGCTTTCCAGGCTCTGCGAAAAAGCCTGCCGGACCTGGTGCTGGTGATCGCCCCCCGCCATCTGCGGCGGCTGGCGGAAGTGGAAAGAATTTTAGCGCCGGCCGGTTTCCAGCGCCTGAGCGAACTTCCGGCCCGGCCGCGTGGTCAACCGGTGGTGCTGGTGGACGGGATGGGTGAACTGGCCGATCTTTACGCCGCCGCCGATTATGTCTTCTGCGGCGGCAGCCTGGTAAAAAAAGGCGGCCACAATGTGCTGGAACCGGCGGCCTGGGGCAAGCCGGTCATCCACGGCCCGTTCATGGAGGATTTCGCGGCGGCCCGCGAGCTGCTGGCCACGGCCGGTGGCGGCTTCACCGTCCATGACGCCAAGGAGATCGAGGAACGGATCACCTTTTTCGCCCGCCACCCCGAGGCTTACCGGCAAGCGGCGGCGGGCGCG
>DIKC01000146.1:0-244 GCA_002421565.1 Desulfobulbaceae bacterium UBA5628
GTCCGGGATCACTGGAATACGCACCTTGATATTGCCCTGGGGCCAGTTCAGCCTGGTCACCTGTTGGGGATCTATCTTATCGCCGGCGGTGTAGGCCCCGGCCTTGCCGTTGTACCACAGGTAGGTCGGGGTAACGTTCATCGCCCACTTGAAATTACCCTTCTTCTTATCGTAGCCGTCCCGCTTCATGTCGCCGAAAACCTGCGGCTCCACCTTGATATCCTGGCCGGCGGTCGACCAGTCC
>DIKC01000146.1:322-6861 GCA_002421565.1 Desulfobulbaceae bacterium UBA5628
TTATGGGGCGCGGCCTGATGGCAATCGGTGCAGCTCACATGGTTGTTTCCGCCGGGTGAGGCGACCATGGCATTGCCCTTGATCTGGTGCTGATCGGTCTTGTGGCATTCCTGGCAGCTGAAATTAAGCCCGTCCACCCCCATGTGAACATCCACCGAGGCCGGGTTGGTCGGGGTTTTGGAATCGATATCGCCATGCTTGACGTTGTCGCCGCCACCGCCATAGCCGTGACAGGAGACGCAGGCAGCCTTGTTGGGCGCCCCTACCCGCTGGGCCACTTTTACCAGATCGGTCTTTTTCTCATCCAGCTTGGGATTGCCGGTGTAGCCAAAGGGCATGCCGGCGGCGGGCGGCGCTTTTTTGTAAGTGCCGGTGGTGTCGTGACAGACCAGGCAATCAACCCGGCTCTTGTCACTGAAGTCGAACGAGGCGTCCTTCCAGCCGTAGCCGATATGGCAACTGGTGCAGCGCGGCTCGTTGCTGTCAATGGCGATGCAGAAGTTGTTGATGACGTTCTTTTTGCCCCGGTCGATGGTCCCCTTCCCTTCTATCTCCTGGGGGAGGGACCAGGTCCAGTGACTGGTTTTCATCACCGCGATCGCCGCATCTTCGTGGCATTCCAGGCATTTTTTGGTGACATCCATGGGGGTGGCAAAGGGACCGCTGATTCCCTGATGCGCCTCGTTGGCACCGGCCGATCCTCCGCCGGCCATCACCAGGGCCGAGGCAGCCAGGATGGCCTGAAATTTTGTTTTCCTGCTCATGATTCTTCCCTCCGTGCATGGTTTAATTGTTCGGTTGACCCGTACCGAGCAAACCGCTTCCCTGCGGCCTGTTAAAGCAAAAGGCGGGCCAACTTGATGCAGGGCTGATCGGGTGGCTTGTTTTAGCGGAACAACAACGAACAATCAAGCAGTTGTAAAGAGAAGAGCAGGAAGGCAGGAGCCGCGCCCGGTTAAGCAAAATTATTTGCCGGGGTTGGTTGCCAAAAGCGGGCGATACTTACAACTAATTGAAATTACGAAATATTGATGTCAGCAAAGAACCTTGTCGCGCAAATAAATTTGCCGGACGGCCCTAATCAACTCCGGCCGGGCGGGAAAACCAGGGCCGCTTCGCGGATACGGCCGTGCAGCTTATGCTCCAGGTACTCGGCGGCCAGGGGGATCATGTCGTCGAGATAGGCGCCGATCTCCTTTTCGGTGGCGGTGGTAAGGGTCTGGCAGAAGAGGCATTTGCGTTCGCCGCCACCGGTGGAGGGCAGGCCGAAATCCTCCAGCACCTGGCGGGTAATCATCTTATCGTCGAATTCCTCAAAGACCGGAAAAATGGTGCGCACCCCGAAACGGTCGGAAAAGGCGGCGATTTTTTCCATGAAAATCGGGGTCTGCTCCGGGTAATAACCTTGGCGCTTGGCATAGCCGGTGGCCAGACAGGGGATAAAATGCTCGGTGCAGTAAAGAATGGCAATGGTGTGCATGGCCAGTTTGCAGGCCACGCAAACCAGATTTTTGCCCTGGTAACGCGGCATCAGTTCCTCGAAGCGGTCGAGCCACAGGCCCTGAAAAAGCCGGCCCATATCCAGTTCCACCATCTCGGCCTCCGGCGGAGCGGCGGGTGGCGGCATCCTGGCGGCGAGAATCCGGCGGGCGGTTTCAAAACGCCGGCGGGGAAAATCATGAAAACGGCCCATGCCGTTGAGCATGTGCACCAGATGAATCTTGACCGGCCGGGGCAATTCCGGATGGCGGCCGCTGGCGGCCAGGGCATAGAGGGCCAGGGAATCGGTGCCCCCGGAAAAGAGAATGGCAAGTTCCTGTTTATCCATGTCGGCCTCCCTTAAACGCGGTTTTTTCGCACCTGATAATGACAGAAAAGCTCACCGCTCACGGCTTGGCGGCAGGAGAGCAGGATCAGATCAAGGAAAGGATCGCCCAGGGGCTGCTCACCGTCGATCAGGGAGGCGGCTTGCCGGTTGCCGGACAATTTGGGGGTGATGGTGACCAGCAGTTCATCCACCACCCCTTGCGCCAAGGCGAGAAAATTGAGCCGGCCGCCCCCTTCCAGCAACAGGTGGCGCACCCCCCGCCCGGCCAGATGCTCCAAGGCCGCAGCCAGGGAAAGAGCGCCGTCCGCGACCTTGGGCAGGGCAATCACCTCGGCCCGCTCCCCGGCCTTTGCTTGCAGCCCGGCCGCCAGATCTTCCCCGGTAAAAATCAGAGGCCGGGGATGGTGACCAAAAAGCCGCCGCTCCCACGGCAAATCGCCGGAGGCACTGATCACCGCCCGAATCCGCTTTGGTGGCAAAACTCCTTGCGGGCCGCGCATCTCCGCCTCCCCCTCGCGCAGGGTGGCGGCTCCCAGCAGGCTGGCATCGGTGGCGGCCCGCATCTCCTCCAGCCAGGCCCGATCCCCGGCGCTGCCCATGCTGCCGGGGCTGATCCGGCCGCACAAGGTCATGGCCGCAATCAGGGAAACTTTCACGCCTTCTCTCTGGCCGGGGGACGGGTTCTCGGTTCGCGCTTGCGTTGCCGCAGGAGCAGGCGCGGTTGAATCTGATCCAGACCCAGTTCCTCCCGGAAGCGGTTGCCCAGGTAGCGCAGATAGGAAGCCGGCACCGCCTTGGGATTATTGACAAAGATCACCAGGGTCGGCGGCCGGGTGGCGACCTGGGTGATGTAGAAAAATTTCAGTCGCTTACCCTGTTGCATCGGCGGCGGGTGGGCGGTAACCGCCTCCTCCAGCAGCCGGTTGAGACGGGGGGTGGGGAATTCGCGGCTGAACTGGGCGTAAACCCGGTCGATCAGGGGAAAGAGCTTGGGCACCCCGTGGCCGGTAAGGGCGGACACCTGATGCACCGGGGCAAAGCCGGCAAAATGAACCGCCCGTTCCACCTCTTCCATGATGTGTTTCTGCAGCTTGCGGTCGCTCTTGACCAGGTCCCATTTGTTGACCAGCACCAGGCAGGCCCGCCCCCGCTCCAGGCCGTAGCCGATCACCTTGGTATCCTGTTCGGTGATCCCCTCCTCGGCGTCGATCAGAATCAGGGCCAGGTCGCACCGCTCCAAGGCGCTCAAGGCCCGGAGAACGCTGAATTTTTCCACCGGCTCGCGCACCTTGCCCTTGCGCCTGATCCCGGCGGTATCGATCAGCAGATAGTGCTTGCCGCCCCGTTCCAGAATGGTGTCCACCGAATCGCGGGTAGTGCCGGGCAGGTCGGAGACCACCATCCGCTCTTCCCCCAGCAGCCGGTTGACCAGCGAGGACTTGCCCACGTTGGGGCGGCCGAGGCAGGCCACTTTGATGGTTTCCGGCGGCAGTTGCTCGACCACCTCCAACGGCGGCAGGTCGGCGGTAATTTTATCGAGCAGGTCGTTGATCCCCAGGCCGTGGGCCGCCGACAGGGGCAGAACGCTCTCCACCCCCAGCTCGTAAAAGGGCGGCAGCAGGCGGGCGGTCTGGCTCGGATCATCGACCTTGTTGACCAGAAAATGAACCTTTTTACCGGAACGGCGGAGGATATCGACCACCGCATAATCGTCGGGCAACAACCCTTCCCGGCCGTCGAGCAGGAGCAGAATCAGGTCGGCCTCGGCCACTGCCTGCCGGGTCTGTTCCTGGATCAGGCGGTTGATCGGCTGGGTGGAATCGCTCTCCAGGCCGCCGGTATCCACCAAAATAAAGGTACGTTCGTTCCAGGTCACCTTTTCGTAATGGCGATCCCTGGTCACGCCGGGGGTGGGATCGACGATCGCCTTACGCGCCCCCACCATCCGGTTGAAGAGACTGGATTTGCCCACATTGGGCCGGCCGACCAAGGCGACCAGGGGATATTGCTCGTGACCTGCTTGCATGATTTTATCCTGTAAGGTTGACAACTTGAGTAGCCAGACGGCGCAGCAGCGGAAAACGGTCGCCTTGCGCGGAACCGTTCAGGCGGGCCGCCAGTTGCCGGGCCGCCGGTTGAATATAGGGCCGGAAAAAAGATTTCTGCTTCTGCTGCGATAAAAAGGCAAAGGCCCCCAGAATCTGCAAATTGCGCTGAAGGGCAAGATAAAAAAAGCCCTGCCGAAAAGCAAGGGGATCAAAGCCGGGCAGTCGCCGGGCCGCCTGCTCCTGGTAATAGGCAAACAACTCCTCCCACAGGGCCTGGGGCAGGGACGCGTAGGGGTCGTCCAAAAGGGAGGCGAGATCATAGGCCAGCGGCCCCAGGCGGGCGCCCTGAAAATCGATGATCCGCACCCGGCCATCCTTGAGCATCAGATTACGGCACTGGTAGTCCCGGTGGAGGACGAAATCAGCCGGTTTACTTGCCGCCAGTTCGGCCAGATCCTCGAACTCGGCGGCCAGCCCGGCGGGCATGGCCGGAAGATTCAGGCAATCGCGGCCCAAGGCCTGGTAAAAATAACCCGACTCCCGGGCCAGCATCAGTTGCCGGTCGTAGCTGGGGGTGTCCCAGCAAGCCTGTACCGGAAAACCGGGCCGGGCCTCAATTTGCAAGCAAAGCAGGGCGTCGATCGCCTGGCGGTAGAGGGCCGGAAGCGTCGCCAGCGTACTTCCCGCTTCGCCGAGCCGGTGATGGAGGAGGGTGTCGCCCAAATCTTCCATCAGCAGGGCGCCGGAGGCAGGATCAAAACCGTAAATCTCCGGCACCGGCACCCCGGCGGCCTGGAAATGGCGGCCCAGGGCGTGGGCGGCGGCCGCCTCGGCCAGGGCCTTGGGGGTTGCCTCGCCGGGCAGCACCGCCAGCCGGGTTTGGCCGTTGCTCAGCCGGCAGCGAAAAAAAAGGCGGTCGGAACCGTCACCGGCCAGGCGGCTGAAGGTCAGCCCCGGCTCGTCCGCCAAGCCGGTCCGGCCCAGCGCTTCCCTGATCGCCGGAGCAATGGAGTCAGCCGCCATTTTCGCCCCCTTGGTGCTCCCTGCCCTGCCCCAAGGATCCGGCCAGAAGCAGGGTTTGCTGCAACCGCTGGTAATCAGCCGGAGTACCCATGTCGAGCCAGAAATGATCCTTGACCACCAGGGCCCTTACCCGGCGGCCCTGGCGGATCAACTCCCGGTACCAGTCAATGCTGTTATAAAAAATTCCCGGCGGAATCAAGGAAAGCAGGGCCGGATCGATCACCTGAATGCCGGTAAAGGCGAGCATCCGGGGCCGGCCGTCCCCCCTCCCCTGCTCACTGTTGCCGAAACCGACAATCCACTGGTCCGCCGCCATTGCCACGTTGTTGAAGCGGGGGTAGTCGTGGAGCACCAAAGTGGCGTCGTTGCCGGCCGCTCGATGCTGGGCATAAACCCAGGCGTAATCAATGGTGTGCAGAATATCGCCGTTGGTCACCAGGGCCGGCTGATCGCCGAAATGGGGTTGGGCCAGGCGGATACTGCCGCCGGTGCCGAGCTTTTCCTCCTCCATTTGCAGGATCACGTCCGCTTCTTCGGCCAGCAATTCCGCGATCTGCTCCCGCAGATGCCAGGCATTGACCACCACCGGGGTCAAACCGGCCCGGCGCAGATCATCCAGCAGCCAGAGCAACAGGGGGCGGCCCAGGACCGGGAAAAGCGGCTTGGGCCGGGTCAGGGTGTGGGGCAGCAACCGGGTGCCCAGCCCGGCGGCCAGGATCATGGCCGGGCAAGCAGCCGGATGGCGGTGCGTCTGGTTGCTCATGGGGCTGGCTTAGAACAGCGGGGTTTCATCGTCCGGCCCCGGTTCGACCCCCACCACCACCAGGCCGGCCCGGTCGGCCGCCGCCAGCATCGCCTCCCGGTCGAAAAGCAGGGCCTGGCCCGCTTCCACCGCCAGCACCGCCGCCTTGACTTCCCGCATGGTCTCGATGGTGGCAAGGCCGATGGCCGGCAGGTCGAAGCGGAAATCCTGGCCCGGCTTGCTGACCTTGACCACCACCGCCTTTTCCCGGCCAAGCTGGCCGCCCCGGCGGATGGTGGCGTCGGTTCCTTCAATGGCCTCCACTGCCAGCACCGCCCGATCCCGCACCACCACGCACTGGCCGATGTCGAGTTTTCCTATTGCCTTGGCGATCTGCCAGCCGAAACGGATGTCTTCGGTCTGTTCGGCACTGGGCTTTTTCCGGCTCAGCACCCCCTTGGGGAACAACAGATCGGCCAGGTAAAGGGTGGAAGGAACCACCTTGATCCCCTCCTCTTCCAGCAAACCGGCAATGGCCCGGAGAATGGCGTCATCCTGACGGGCATCGATTTTCCGCCAGAGGGCAAGCGCCTTGCTGTCCGGCCAGACATCCCGGAAAATCCTGGTTTTGGTGATGGTTCCGGCCAGCACCGTTTCCGTCACCCCCTGTTGCTGGAAAAATTTGATGATTTTGCCGAGCTGGCCCAAACGCACCCAGAGGCAGAGATCGGCCGTTGCTTCCAGTTCCGGCCGGGATTCGCCCTGGTGGGCGATGACCACCACCCGCCGCCCCTGCTGCCGGGCCGATTCGGCCACCAGGAGGGGAAACTGGCCGCCACCGGCGATAATCCCCAATTTGTCGCTGGCCATCGCTTATTGTCTCCGCTTGGGAGGGTTA